>CALFNJ010000187.1 GCA_937902865.1 uncultured Opitutaceae bacterium | reverse complement strand
GCGAGAGCCAGCGGCAGGAAGAGGGCGGCGAGGGCGGGGGTAAGGCGCGCCGGAGTCACGGTCACAGGAGGGGTTTCAACACTTTCCAAACTGTTTCTGCAACCATCGCGTGGCCGCGCGGCGTGGGGTGAATGCCGTCGGCCTGGTTGAGTTCGGGCACGCCGCCGACGCCCTCGAGAAGGAAGGGGATGAGCGGCAGGCCGTTCTTCTCGGCGAGGGCGGGAAATATCTCACGGAAGGAACGCGCGTAATTCTCGCCCATGCTCGGCGGCAGCATCATGCCGGCGAGGACGATGGTGGCGGAGGGATACTTCGCGCGGACCTTGTCGATGATGCCCTGCAGATTGGTGCGCGTGACTGCGGGATCGATGCCGCGCAGGCCGTCGTTGGCGCCGAGCGCGAGCACGAAGAGATCGATGGGCTGGCGCAGGATCCAGTCGACCCGGCGCAGGCCGGCGGCGCTCGTTTCGCCGCTCAGGCCGGCGTTGACGACGCGCCATTTCAGGCCGGCGGCCTCGATCTTTTTCTGGATCAGCGCCGGGTAGGCGTCGTCGGTCGGATCCTCGAGGCCATGGCCGGCGGTGAGACTGTCGCCGAAAAAGACCACGGTCTTGGTCTGCAACTCGGCGGCACGCATTCCGGCCGCGAAGGTCAGAGTCAGCACGAACCCAAGAAAGAGGAAGCGGGAGTAAAAGCGTCGGAACAGCGGCGGCATCGGCTCGATTTCGGTTGGTTCGTGTGCTTTGTCTAAAGTTCCCAACCCAATGAATGTTCAAACGATGCTGAAAGTCGAGCGGCTGACCAAATCCTACCGCGCGGCGGGCGGAACGCTCACGGTGCTGCGCGAGGTTGGGTTTGAGCTGGGCGCGGGGGCGAGCCTCGCGATCGTCGGCCCGAGCGGCAGCGGCAAGACCACCTTGCTCGGTCTGTGCGCCGGGCTCGATCGCCCGACCGGCGGCAGCGTGGTGCTGGCGGGCGTGTCGATCGGCGAGCTCGACGAGGATGCCCGCGCGCGCGTCCGGAATGCGCATGTCGGTTTCGTGTTTCAGAACTTCCAGCTCGTGCCGACGCTCACCGCGCTCGAGAACGTGCTCGTCCCGATCGAGCTCCGCGGCGCCGGCAGCCGCACCGCCGAGGAGGAGGCCCGTGCGCTGCTGGGTCGCGTTGGCCTGGGGGCGCGCTGCGACCACTATCCCGTGCAGTTGTCCGGCGGCGAGCAGCAGCGCGTGGCCCTGGCCCGGGCGTTCATGAATCGCCCGAAGATTCTGTTCTGCGACGAGCCGACCGGCAATCTGGACGACGACACCGCCGCGGCGATGGCGGAGCTCATCTTCGGCCTCAACCGCGAACGCGGCACGACGCTGGTGCTCGTGACCCACAACCTCGACCTCGCCCGCCGCTGCCAGCGCGTGATCCGTTTAAAAGGAGGAACAGTGATCAGCGACGAACAAATCGGAGTTTGATCACCACGAAAAACACGAAAACGGACACATGAGTGGGATCATTTATTCGGAGGAATCGTATCGGATCATGGGCGCTTGCTTCGAAGTTTATCGAGAAAAGGGATGCGGCTTCCTTGAGTCGGTTTATCAGGAATGCCTCGAGATGGAGTTGGCTAGCCAAGGAATTTCTTATGTGGCGCAGCCGGCTTTGATGCTGAAATACAAGGGCAGGACGTTGCGTCAGACCTATGCGCCCGATTTCGTTTGTTTCGATAAGATCGTGATCGAGATCAAAGCAACTTCTGCTTTGGCCGACGAACACCGAGCACAAATGCACAACTATTTGCGGGCAACCGGTCATCGCCTTGGTCTGCTGGTGAATCTCGGTCACTTTCCCAAGGTCGAGGCCGAACGTATTGCCCTCTAAATCCGTTTTCGTGTTTTTCGTGTATTTCGTGGTGATACCATGAGTTTTATTTTGAAGATGGCGTGGAAGGATTCGCGGGCGTCGCGGCGGCGGCTGTTGCTGTTTTCGTTTTCGGTGGTGCTCGGGATCGCCGCGCTGATCGCGATCGGCTCGTTCAGCGCGAATCTGGACCGGGCGATCGCGGAGCAGACCAAGGGGTTGCTCGGCGCTGATTTGGTGGTCGTGTCGCGGCAGCCGCTGGACGCGGCGGTGCAGGGCTATTTCGACTCGCTCGGCGGCGCGAGGGCGCGCGAGCAGATGCTGTCATCGATGGTGGTGTTTCCCACCGCCTCGGCCCAGGGCGCCACGCGGCTGCTGCAGGTGCGTGCGATGGAGGGCGAATTTCCCTTTTACGGCGATTTCGTCACGGTCCCGGCCGACGCGCCGGCCAAGCTGCGGGCGGGCGGTGATGTCGTCATCCTCGAAGAGACGCTGCTGCCGCAGTTCAACGTGAAGGTCGGCGACAAGGTGAAGATCGGCCGCACCGATTTCACCGTCATCGGCGCGCTGCAGAAGATCCCGGGCGAATCGCCCGCGATCGCGATGGTGGCGCCGCGCGCGTTCATCCCGCTGTCGGCGCTGGCTGACACCGGCCTGGTCGGGGTGGGGAAGGATGTCCTCATGCGCTACCGCACGGAGCTCAAGCTGCCGGCCGAACGTGATCCGGAGGCAGTGGTCCGCGAGATGCGCGACCGCTTTCGCGGGCAGCGGCTCTCGTTCGACACAGTGGAGGAGCGCAAGCGCGACATGGGCCGCGCGCTCGAACACATCCAGGGCTTCATCGGCCTGGTGGGCTTCGTGGCGCTCTTTCTCGGCGCCATCGGCGTGGCGAGCGCGCTGCACGTCTATGTCGGACAGAAGCTCGGCACGGTGGCGGTGCTGCGCTGCCTCGGCGCGAGCGCGTGGCAGAGTTTCGCCGTCTATCTGGTTCAGGGCATCGCCTTGGGACTGGTTGGCGCGCTGCTCGGCGCCGGCCTCGGTCTGGTCGTGCAGGTGGCGTTGCCGACGATGCTGAAAGGCCTGCTGCCGTTCGACGTGGACTTCTTCGTGGCGTGGCCGGCGGTGCTGCGCGGAATGGCGGCGGGCTTCGTGATCTGCGTGCTGTTCGCGTTGCTGCCGCTGCTGGCGATCCGGCGCGTCTCGCCGCTGGTCGCGCTGCGTGCCTCTTTCGCCGACGGACCCGCGGCCCCCGATCCGTGGCGGATCGTGGTGGGCGTGATCATCGCGGGGGCCGTGACTGGTTTTGCGATCTGGCAGACTGACAGCATTCGCGTGGGCCTCGGGTTCACGGCGATGCTGGGGCTCGGTTTCGCCGTGCTCGGCGGCCTGGCGCGGCTGGTTGCCTGGGCGGCGCGGCGCTGGTTTCCGCGCGGGCTGCCGTATGTGGCGCGCCAGGGGGTGGCGAATCTCTACCGGCCGAACAACCGCACCGTGCTCCTGCTGCTGGCGCTCGGCCTCGGCACCTATCTCATCCTCACGCTGTACCTGGCCCGCACGACCCTGTTGCACGAGATCCAGAGCGTGGCGGGTGGCGGACGGTCGAATCTGCTCTTCTTCGACATCCAGGACGACCAGATCGACCCGCTCGAAAAACTGCTGGCGACGCAAAAGGCCCCGCTCGTGCAGCAGGCGGCGATCGTCACGATGAAGATCTCCGCGCTGAAAGACCGGCCGGTCGACGAGTTGCTGCGCGACCGTGATAACCGCGGCCCGGGTTCCGGCAGGAACGATCGCCGGAACAACGATAACGACGGTCCGCCCGGCTGGACCCTGCGCCGCGAATACCGCTCGACCTACCGCGGCAGCCTGGCGCCGACGGAAAACGTCGTGCAGGGCGCCTTCGTCGGACACGTCGCTCCGGGCACGGATGTGGTGCCGATCTCGCTCGAGGAAGGATTGCTCAACGACATGCAGCTTCAGCTCGGCGACGAGATTACGTGGGACGTCCAGGGCGTGCCGATCCGCACGCGTGTCGCCAGCGTGCGCAAGGTGGAATGGCGGCGGCTCGAGCCGAATTTCTTCGCGGTGTTCCCCGAAGGCGTGCTCGAGGACGCGCCGAAATTCCACGTGGTCGCGGTCCATGCGGACAACCCCGAGCATTCCGCGCGGATCCAGCGGGCCGTGGTTGACGCCTTTCCCAATGTGACGGCGATCGACCTCGCGCTGGTGCTCGAGACGATCGACAGCGTCATCTCCAAGGTCTCCTTCGTGATCGAGTTCCTCGCCCTCTTCACCGTGGGCACGGGCGTGATGGTGCTGGTCGGGGCGATCCTCAACGGCCGCTACCAGCGCCTCCGGGAAACGGTACTCCTCCGCACGCTGGGCGCGAGCCGGCGGCAGCTTGTGCAGATCCAGCTCGTCGAATACGCGATCCTTGGCGTGCTCGCCGCCCTGGTCGGCTGCGTGCTCGCGGTCCTGGGCAACGCGCTGCTCGCGCACTATGTCTTCCAACTCCAGCCGGTGGCTCCGCCCGTGATGCTGCTCACGGCGGTCGGCGCCGTGACGCTCGTCACGCTGACCGCGGGCTGGCTGTCGAACCGCGGCATCACGCGGCATCCTCCGCTGGAAGTGCTGAGGCAGGAAACGTAGTCGAAAGGAAGAAGGAGAAAGGAAGAATTAAGAAACCCGATCCATCGGAAATCTCGCACAGAGGCGCAGAAGCACAGAGATCGGATTCAGGAACACTTGGATCGGTGATCGACCTCTGCGTTTCTGCGCCTCTGCGCGAGATTCCGAAAATCGGGTTTCTTAATTCTTCCTTCATCCTTCTTCTTTCGCCTTGTTTCTCCTTGTCACTGACTGCCCGCGCCCCGTCACTCCGCGGCATGTCCACGCGTCGCGTTGTCACGTTTCATTATACTCTGACTGATCCCGCCGGCCGGGTGCTCGACACCTCGTCGGGTGGGACGCCGATCACTTATCTCGAAGGCGCGGGGCAGATCATCGACGGCCTCGACGAGCAGCTGCGGACCGTCGCCGCGGGCGCGAAGACGCGGGTGGAGGTGCCGGCGGCGAAGGCCTACGGCGTGCACGATCCCGCGCAGGTGCAGCGGGTGCTGCGGAAGATGCTGCCGGTGGACGGGGAGCTGAACGTGGGCGACACGTTCCAGGCCGGAGAAGACCGGCATGCTCCCGTGGTGCGGATCGTGGCGATCGAAGGCGCGGACATCCTGCTCGATGCCAACCATC
>CALFNJ010000186.1 GCA_937902865.1 uncultured Opitutaceae bacterium | reverse complement strand
GCGGCGCGGGTATCGAGGCCCGGGCGCACCCCGGCCCACTTGCTGACGTCGGGCGCGCGGTCGCCGAGGAAGATCGGCACGAACTGGTTCATGCCCGCGTTGGTGAACAGCAGTCCGGGGGAATCCGGCATCAGCGACGCGGACGGCACGATCGTGTGGCCGTGCGCGGCGAAGAAATCGAGGAAGGACTGGCGGATCTCGGCGGAGGTCATGCGGGAAAGGTGTCCCCGGCGGGTCCGCGGTCGCAGGCCGCCGAAGGAAAGGAAGCAAGAGAACAGAGGTGGACAGAGCAGTTAGCAAGCGGGGAAGCGCGGCGAAGCGTCCTCCGATCTCGATCTGGTTTAAGCGCAAAGACGCAAAGGCGCGAAGAAATCAGGCCGGAGAGATGAAACGCGTCCTCGCCGGGCCGCGGTTCAGCGGGACGGGCACCCCAAAACGGTTCGCCGACCCGCTCGACTTCGCGCCTTTGCGACTTCGCGCTTAGGATAGGGAAAGGTAGGGACGGGCGGCCCGCCCGTCCGGTTCGTCCGGTCCACCCTCGAACTGATAGTAAGCGAAGCGATGCGCCTTGAGGCGGAGCGCGTTGACCCCAACGCGCTGTGCGGCGCTGCAAGCATGACGATATCGAAGCGCGGACGGACTCAAACAACGCGTTGAGGTCAACGCGTTCCACCTCGATCCGATTGCTCCACCGGAGAAAAATGCACTTCTGCTGAGCGTTTCTCCCCACCACAGGCCGGGGAGTGATCCCTGTTAAATTCCGGCCGCGGAACCAAATCCCGAACGCGGGTTCAAGGCGCGGAAAGAAACACGCTCCGCTTTCGACGACGCCCCACCTGTCGCCTCGGTTTTTGAATCACTGCAGCCAGCCAAAATGAAATTCGTTTGCGCGAGCCAACCGAGGGTTTCGGAATCCGGGCTGAAATCACGATTGTCACTGATAGTCTATTGAGCGCGCTGATACAATCCGGGCACACGTGCTTAAAACCTCCCCCGAACCTTCAAAAAACAGGAACAGTCTCCAGGTGCGGTTCGGAGCAGCGGTGAGGGAATGCCGGAACTTGCTGGGAATTTCCCAGGAGGAGCTGGCATGGCGGGCGGGCCTGCATCGCACCTACATCGCGGACATCGAGCGCGGCGTGCGCAACATCACGCTGCGGAGCGTGGCGAGCGTGGCCAAGGCGCTGGATGTTCCGATGGCGACTTTGATGGCGGGGACCAGCGGACGATCCGAGGTGCCGCCTTCGTCTTCGCCGGAGGGGCTGGGTGAGATTCTTTTGATCGAAGACAATCCGGCGGACGCGGAGCTTACCGTCCTCGCGTTTCGCCGGGCCCGGTTCACGAATCCGATGAAGGTGATCGGCGATGGGAAAAAGGCGCTGGACCATCTTCTTCCCGGCCCACGCGCAGGGCGGCGCAAGACGCGTCTGCCGCAGTTGATCCTGCTCGACCTGAATCTGCCGACGGTGCCCGGACTCGAGGTGCTGCGGCGGCTGAAGCGAGAGCCGCTGACCCGCGACATCCCGGTCATCGTGCTGACCGTGTCGCAGGATGACGGCGATCTCGCCCAGTGCCGTCGGCTGGGCGCGGCCGCTTACATCAACAAGCCGGTGGGCTTCGAGAATTTCAGCCAGGCGATATCCCAACTCAGCTTCAACTGGGCTCTGCTCAAGGCGGTGCCCGTCTCGCGTCCCAGCCGCAAAAAAGCGGCCTAGGTTTCCCTCCGCATTCTCTTCCGCGTCTGGTTCCTTTCCCCGTTAGTCGGGAGAGGGCCGTCCGTCATTTTCCATGGCCAAGCCCCTGCGCTTATTGATTGTCGAGGACCAGCCGGCTGATGCGGAGCTGATGCTGGACGCCTTGCGCGAATCGGGCTTCGAGCCGGAGTGGGATCGGGTTGAGACGGAGGACGCCTATCGGGCGAGGCTCGACGACCGGCTGGATCTGATCCTGTCGGACTTCAATCTGCCGTCGTTCAGCGGACTGCGCGCCGTCGAGCTGCTGCGGGAAAGCGGCCTGGAGATTCCGTTCATCATCGTCTCCGGTTCGATCGGGGAGGAAGTCGCGGTCGCGGCGATGAAGCGCGGCGCGGTGGACTATCTCCTCAAGGACCGCCTGACGCGTCTCGGCCCGGCGGTCGAATTGGCGCTGCAGCAGAACGGACTGCGCCGCGAGCGCCGCCAGGCGATGCGGGCGCTGCGCGAGAGCGAGGAGCGTTTCCGGCAGGTGGTGGAGAATATTCGCGAGGTGTTTTGGATCGGAGATCCGGCCAGGCAGGTGATGCTCTACGTCAGTCCCGCCTTCGAGGAAATCTGGGGCTGCTCCTGCCAGAGTCTGTATGAGAATCCGCGCCGATGGCTCGAGGCGGTTCACCCGGAGGATCGCGAGCGGGTGTCAGCCGCGGCCGCGGAGAAGCAGGTTCTGGGCGGCTACGACGAGACCTACCGGATTACGCGTCCGGATGGCCAACTGCGGTGGATCCGCGCCCGGGCCTATCCGATCAGGAATGAGGCAGGCGAAGTCTACCGGATCGTGGGCACGGCGGAAGACGTCACGGGCCGGAAGGAACTCGAGGCGCAGCTGGCCCAGATGCACCGCATGGAAAGCGTCGGCCGGATGGCGGGCGGCATCGCGCACGATCTCAACAACATCCTGGCGCCGATCCTCATGGGAGCGCCGCTGCTGCGGATCGGCCTGCCGCCGGCGCAGGCGGAGAAGACGCTGACCGCCATTGAATCGAGCGCGCGGCGCGGCGCGGAGCTGGTCAAGCAGCTGCTGATGTTCGGGCGCGGGCTCGAGGGCAGCCGCCAGCTTGTCCGGCTGAAGGATCTCGTGCGCGAAATGGAGGAGATCATGCGGGAGACCTTCCCGAAGAACATCGTGATCGCCTCGGATCTGCCGGCGAATGTCTGGCCGCTGATGGGTGACGCGACGCAGCTGCACCAGGTTTTGCTTAATCTCTGCGTCAATGCGCGCGACGCCATGCCGGCGGGCGGACGTCTCGGCCTCGTGGCGCGGAACGTCGAGATCGACGAGAACTACGCGCGCATGCAGGCGGCAACCAAGCCCGGCTCCTACGCCTGCCTCAGCGTCACGGAC
>CALFNJ010000185.1 GCA_937902865.1 uncultured Opitutaceae bacterium | reverse complement strand
TAGCCGATGTCCTTGCTCGCATCCACTTCGAACGGATTCAGCGTCACGACATCCGGACTGGAGTTGGCTGCGCCCGGAGCGACGGGCGTTTGCGCTGCACGCGCACTGTCGGCCTGCATCGTGGAGACCTCGTCGGGATCGAGTCGGCCGTTGTGGTTTTTGTCATATTTGGCGAGCGTCTGCGCGTCGGTCGCCGCCTGGGCGAAGACCAGCGTGGGGCAGAGCAGCGCCACCGTCAGGAACGCGGACGTCAGTAGACGCGCCGCGGGTGTAGTCACACGGATTACGTTCATCTTTGGTGGGGGTGGAGGTTACGGAAAACCCCGGATGTGCGCGCGAAGGCGCCAGGCGGGGTAAAGCCTAAGCCCGGCGAAGTTGGGACGCGGCCCACCTCCCGACGAGCCGCGCGCACTGACATTTGCGTCAGATTCGCGACTGATCCGCGCCGCGGTCGTGATCCCGCTCGTATCGGAAATTTGATATGGACGCCGGGTTCTCCGAGGTAAACCGGCCTGAAATGGCTGAATTCAGCGGGATTGTTCGGAAGAATTTCCGCGACGCCCCGAGGCTTCGAGGCTGACATTTCTGTCAGGCTTCAGCTTTCGCGGAGGTGCTCAGGAGCGCGGGAAACCGCGAGTATGGGCGCAGGTCGAGCCGCAACGGCTCACCGTCACTGCGACAAAAAGGGGGCCGACTTTAGCGGCGGCCATGAGGCCCTGGGGGGCCACATCCAGTGCCCGGGACAAATCGAGTTGGCCAGCGGCTCACGGTCATGGCTACACCGCGGGCCGGCAGGCGGGTGGGTCGCTCGTCCCCACCTTTTGGGAAATAAAAAAGCGCCCCCGCCGTGAGGCGGGGGCGCTTGGGGAAGGAGGGGCTCGCCGGTCAGCCGGCGAGCACGAGACGTTCACTTAGAAGTCGAACGTGGTGGTCACGAAGAACGTCCGCGGGTCCATGATGCGGTACTGCGCAGGCGTGCCGTCAGCCTGGTAGGTGATGGGGGTGAGCCCGCCACTTTCCGTCAGGGATTGGACGTTGAGCTGGAACTTCGCGCGCACGCTCTTACCGAACACCGGGAGACGGGTCGTGTAAGAAGCCCAGACGTCGAGGTTCGTCGTCGCCGGGATGTACTGCGGCTTGCCGAGGTCCGGCCACGCAATGACGTTCTGCGTGTCGGTCGGGTGGGTGAACCGCGCGGGGTTGAGATCCGCGTAGTAACCCACGACCGCGTTGGAGGCCCAGCGCAGGCCGCCACCGAGGGACAGACCCTTCAACCGGCCTTCCTGGATCGCGTAGTTCGTGATCAGGGAGGACGAGTATTCGCGCTGGCTCGGGGACTTTTGGCCGGACAACGCGATGAGCGTGAACAGCTGGGAGTCGACGATGCCGTTGTACGTGGACTGCGGCGTGCTCGTGGCACCCGTGGCGTTCGAGTTGGCGTCACCGCTGTAGCCGTAGCTATTCCAGAAGTTGCCCACGAACATCTTGTTGCCGTTGAACCGCGTGTAGACCGTCGGGAGATCGGCCGCTGCGGCCGTCTGCCAGAAGTTCAGACGCCCGTTACCCTTGGCCGCATCACCCGAGCCGTAGAGCCAGTTGGTGATTTCGCCCGAGGCCTTGCTGTAGGTGGAGCTCTGCTGGCCGACGGTCAGCTTGATGTTCCAGTTGCGGGTCGGGTTGTAGATCAGGCTGAACTCCTTGCCTTCGGACTTCTGCGAGTTCGTGCCCTGCGTGTTGATGAACAAGGCGCGATCCGGCTCGTCGTCGGGGCTGAAGGCCCGCTGCACCGGGAGACCGTCCAGCGCGATTTCCGGGCCAGCCACGAGGGCGTTGACCTGGCGCTGCTGGTCGTTGGTCAGCGGATAGACCGTGTTGTTGTCGAAGAACTCATCCGCGGGATTCTGGCCATTGCGAATGCGCACGACTTGGCGAGCCCAGGGATAGAGGCTGCTGCCGTCGATGCGCTGCGCGCGACCGATGGCCGTGTTGGCGGCATCGGACACGGCGTGCTCGGCGGTGGACTTGTACCAGTTGAGGCTCCACGAGAGCTTGTTGTTGAACATGCTGCCGCGGATGCCCCAGTCGTCGCCCTTGCCGGACGGCTTCGGCAGGATGGTGCCGTAGAAGTCGGTCTGGCGGGTTTGCGGCGGCTGGAAGTTGTCCGAGTGGTTGTACGAGAAGCCGAGGCCACGGACGAAGTCAGCGAGGAAGTTGCCTCGTTCCGCTGCAGCGTCGAGCGCGCGCCAGCCGCTGAACGGACGGGCCACGATGCCCTTGGTGGCGGTTTCGCCACCGACGTCGTACGGAACCGGGTTCACCGGATACAGCGCCCAGTACTGGGCGAAGCCACCCTTCGTGAAGTCGGGCGTGGTGAAGTTCGCGCCGGAGCGGGTGTAGATCCGCACCTTGTCGTAGCGCGAGCCGAGGGTCGGGACGAGTCGGTTGTTCCACATGCTGCCCTGGTAGGCGAAACTCGTGGAATTGATGATCTTGTCCGTGATGCCCTGGCCGTTGCCGGCGATGAACAGGTTGTCGTCCATGCTCATCGAGGTGGTCTGCCACGTGTTGGTGGAGTTCCAGTCGAAGTAGTGCAGCGGGAGCTTGTTCGGGCCGCCGAAATTCGGCTCGCCGAACCAGTTCACACCCTGCGTCACATGGCCACTGGCACCCGTGCCACCCATGTAATAGGTGCGCTGGATGTTCGCGCTGCTCGCCCAGTTGAAGTTATCCTTGATGGCCGGATTCTGGTTCGCGAGGAACCGGGGATCACCGCCATCGAGCGAGAAGCGCCAGCGGCCACGGATGATCGTGTCGCGCTGCTGACTGACGAGCGCCATCAGGCGCGCCCGGCCGAGCCAGTTGAACCAGCGGGCAAAGCCCTGGCCCTTGGAGAAGTCGTGTTCATACGCGAGCGTGCCGCGGACGTTGTTGTTGAACTCCGGGCTGGAATAAGTGTCAGCCTGGTTGTCCGAGACGTAGGGCGCGCCAAAGTACGGATTGGGCGTGCCATCGAGCAGCTTCGTGTTCGTGTCCACGAGGATCGTCGGCGTCGAGTTGGTCTGACCAAAGCCGTAGTGATCCCATTCGAACAGTTCCTGGCGCAGCCAGCCGAGCTGGAGATTCATGCCGGGAATGATCTGCTGGTTGAACTCGAGGTTGTACGTCTTGTTCGTCTGCGTGCCGTAGTTGGAACCGGCGGCATTGTACTTCGTCCAGTCGTAGATCGACTTGTCGACGATGCTGGCGGCGTACCAGGTCGCATAGGAGGTCGCTCCGGTGGAAGCCGGAGGATTCGGCGACTGGGGCGTGCGCGACTGCGTGCGCGACGTACCAGCGAGAATCCACTGGGCGGCATTGCGCTGGGTAACCGAGGGGACTGCGGTCGAACCGTTGACACCCGCGCCAGCGGTGGCGCTGGTCGCCCAGAAACCGACCGGCTTCTTGCCATCAGCGTAGATGGTCAGATTGCCTGCGCCGGTGATACCGGGAATGTAGGTGGCCAGGGTCGAGCTGGTGAACGCGCCCATGCCGTTCACGGTCAGCGTCGGGTTGGCGGCGTAACGCGGATCGAGCGTGGAGTTCAGGTACGGACCGGTCACCTTGCCGTTGGCGAGGGTGATCGTCTGGGTCGTCGGATCCCAGCCCGGCTTGCCCGCGTTGAGCCACACCGTGACCGCGTCGAGCGGTTCGTTGTAGTTCGGGCGGTTGTTCCAGTTGTCGTAGTTTTCGAAGCTCGCGGTGATCTTCGTCTTCGAGAACGGCTGATACGTGAGGGCCGCGTACTGACGGCGGGTGTAATCACGCGACGGCTTGCGCTCGAACTCCTTGTCGTCGTACAGGCCGGCCAGGAAAATGGCGACCTTCTTGCCGACCGGGA
>CALFNJ010000184.1 GCA_937902865.1 uncultured Opitutaceae bacterium | reverse complement strand
CCAGGCCCGCTTGGCGCGTTCGTTGCTCTTGGGTTCGAGGAAAACCGCCGGCCGCCGGGAGCCGAGGCGTGCGAGTTCCGAGAGGGCGAGACGCATGGCCAGGAAATGATGGTGGCCGGCGTGATGCAGTTCGGGAACCCACGTCACATTGCCGACCACCGCAGCGGCGAACACGCCCCAGTCCCAGTCGAGGGTCAGGGTGGTATCCGCCGAGAGCACGGGCGAAAGCACCAGTCCGACGATCCCGCGCGCGATGAGAATCTGTTGGAGGCGGCGGTCGTTCATGCCGCGGTCGTTGGTCCAGAATTCCTCCAGTGCAAACCCGGCCTGCTCGGCGCGCTGCCGTGCGCCGAGCAGCACCTGCCGCAAGAACGGATCGCCCGCCGACTGTTCGCGACTGGTGTGGACCCAGATGAAGGCGATGCGTTCGCCGGCCGGCCGCGAGTGGGCGCGGCGGATGTGCGCCATGAGACTCGCGATGCGCGGATTCGGCCGGTAACCGAGCTCGAGGGCCGCGGCCTGCACCCGCCGGCGCGTCGGCTCCGGGATGCGCGGGTGGTTGCGCAGCGCGTAGGAGACGGTGGAAAGCGCGAGCTTGGTCCGGCGCGCGATATCCTTGAGCGTGATTATTTTCCTGGGATTTTCGTCCATGAGGTGGATTTTGGTGAACGATTTCGCCAAGCGGGCGTTTGCCGGCAAGTTCTAACTGTGGAAAACGGAATCATCACCCCAAGGCCCGCAACCATTCCGGTTCGTTCCGTTTCCCCTCACCTCCATGAAATCCTCCCGGCCCGCCTTACTCACGTGTTTCCGCCTCCCGCCTTGCGCGGTCCTGCTCGCCGCCTGCTCGCTGTCCCTCTCCGCGCAGACGACCAAAACTCCCGCCAAGCTCGACGACGTCACGAACCTTCCGGTGTTCACTGTCACCACGGAGAACGCCAACAGCTACCAGGCGACCGAATCCGCCTCGGGCACGCGGGTGGTGCAGCGGATCATCAACCTGCCGTATTCCGTGCAGGTGCTGACGAGCGAGTTCATCAATGATTTCCAGCTCTACGATATCGACGAGCAGGTGCCTTTCGTCAGCAACTTTACCGGCGGCGACAAGAACCAGGGTGGGGGCGGCGGCACACTGGGGCGCGGTTTTATCGTGCCTTACTTCCGCAACGGTTTTTACCGGCGCCAGGCGCCGGACAGCAACAGCATCGACCGCGTGGAGATCGTGAAGGGTCCGATGTCGGCGATCTACGGACGCACCTCGCCGGGTGGCGTGATCAACTACATTTCCAAGAAGCCGAAGACACATCCGGAAGCTGGCGTGAGCTATTCGGTCGGCTCCTATGACTATTCGCGGGCCGAGGCCTACGCCACGGGTCCGCTGGGCGAGAGGTTTTCCTACCGCATTGACGCCGCCCGATACGATCTCAGGCGGCCGACGGACTTTTGGTATAACCGCACGCTCAACCTCAGTGGCAGCTTTACCTACAAGCTCAGCGATGCCACCTCCCTCAACTTTGAGGTCGAGCACACCAACCGCGTGATGAATGACTTTCAGAATTTCACGCGTTACGTGGACGCCGCCGGCGTCACCCGC
>CALFNJ010000183.1 GCA_937902865.1 uncultured Opitutaceae bacterium | reverse complement strand
CGGAGGTTCCGAGCTGGCTGGTCGAGACCGTCAGCTCCGTCGCCACGCCGGCGAGCGCGGACGCCAGATCGCCCAGGGCATGGGTCCGACCGCGAAGTACACCCGCTGGACGCTCGCGATCCGGACCGTCGTCATCGACCGGTTCATCGAGGAAGCCATCCGCAGCGAGCACATCGACACCGTGCTCAACCTTGGCGCCGGTCTCGATTCGCGGCCGTACCGCATGACCTCCCTGCCCGCGTCACTGCGCTGGATCGAGGTCGATCACCCGCAGATCATCGATCACAAGGAGCCGCTGCTTGCCGCCGAAAAGCCCCGCTGTCAGCTCGAGCGTATCCGGCTCGACCTCGCCGATCATGCCGCCCGGCGAAAACTGTTCGCCGACATCAGCCAGCGCGCCGGTAAAGTGCTGGTGATTACAGAAGGTGTCCTCCCCTACCTCACGCCCGAAGCTGTCGCGGAGCTCGCGGACGATCTGCGCGCCTGCCCCAATTTCCAATTCTGGGTCGCCGAATATTTTTCGAAGGAATCCTACCGCTACATCAACAATCCCGACCGGATGAAAAAGATGAAGAACACGCCCTTCCGCTTTTTCCCGGATGACTGGCTCGGCTTTTTCGAGATGCGCGGCTGGCAGCCCTACGAGATCAAATACATGGGCGAGGAAACCGCCCGCCTCGGCCGCCGCCCGCCCGCTCCGTGGTTCGCCTTCCTCTTCCGCTTCCTCGTCCCGCCTGCGAAGTGGGAAGCCTACCGCCGCATGACCGGCTACATCCTGTTCACCCGCACCTCCGAATCCCCCAACCCCAAGGATCGCTAGGTAGGGCGAACCGTCCCCGGTGAGCCGCCCTCGGCACAATCTTTCGATCCGGTTTCACACAGAGAACGCAGAGGACACAGAGATCGGCACCCAAACATCCTCTGTGTCCTCCGCGTCCTCTGTGTGAAACGGGATTGGTGCTTCGTCCGATCCGATCGATGCCGGCAATCCAAACTCCAAACTCCAAAATCGAAAATTCATGAAGACTTCGTCCGCCAAAAAAGCCGCCAAGAACACGATCTGCATCTGGTACAACAAGGACGCGCTCGAGGCCGCGCAGTTTTACGCGGCGACGTTTCCGAAGAGCAAGGTGACGGCGGTGCACGAGGCGCCGAGCGATTTTCCCTCGGGCAAGAAAGGCGACATCCTCACGGTGGAGTTCACAGTCATGGGCATCCCTTGCATCGGCCTCAACGGCGGCCCGGGCGTGAAGCACAACTGGGGTTTCTCCTTCCAGGTCGCCACGGACGACCAGGAGGAAACGGACCGCTACTGGAACGCGATCGTCGGCAACGGCGGCCAGCCGAATGCCTGCGGCTGGTGCCAGGACCGCTGGGGCCTGTCCTGGCAGATCACCCCGCGCGTCCTGACCGACGCCATGGCCGCCGGCGGCGCCGAGGCGAAGCGCGCCTTCAAGGCGATGATGAAGATGGAGAAAATCGACGTCGCCAAAATCAAAGCCGCCCGCCGCGGCCGCTGAGCCGATTTTGGATTTTGGAATTTGGATTTTGGATCGACGGCCGCTCCAACGTAGGGGCGTCCCTTGGGACGCCCGTTCTGAAGATCGCTCTCCAAAAGCGCTCGAACACTCTGACTCGACCACGGACAAAACGTTCAACGTTCAACGTCCAACGCTCAACATCCAACGTTCAACGCCAACCCCGACGGAACCCGCTCTGACACGATAACGACCCACGCCATCCGCGACATCGAGGATGGCACGCTTCACCACCGGTTCTCCGCGCTCCGCCCCTTCAACGTTCAACGTTGAACGTTGGACGTTGAACGTTTGCCGCCTTCAGCCTTCCGCCTCTCGCCTTCCGCCTTCTACCGCAGAGGCCGATTCTTCTCGTCCACCTTCACGACCTTGGGCCGATGCGACGCGACCTCCGCCTCGCTGAAATACGCCGTGGAGATCACGATGATCTTGTCGCCGACCAGACCCAGCCGGGCCTCAGCGCCATT
>CALFNJ010000182.1 GCA_937902865.1 uncultured Opitutaceae bacterium | reverse complement strand
CGATGAACGCGCCGAAGTCGGTGATGTTCTTGACCACGCCCTTGCGGACCTGGCCCGGCTGGATCGAGTCGAGGAGGTTGCGGCGCTTCTGCGTGCGCTGTTCCTCGATGAGCTCGCGGCGGGAGAGCACCACGTTCTGGCGCTCGAGATTGATCTTGAGGACCTTGAAGTCGTAGGTCTGGCCCACGTACTGGTCGAGGTTCTTGGGGGGCTGCACGTCGATGTGCGAGGCCGGCATGAAGGCGTCGACGCCGATGCTGACGATCAGGCCGCCCTTGACCTTGGCCTTGACCCGTCCCGTGGCTACGGAGCCCTCGGGGAACTTGGTCAGGATGTTGTCCCAATTCTTCTTCTGCTCGGCGAGGTCGAAGGAGATGACGGGATTGCCGTTCTTGTCTTCGAGCTTCTCGAGCATGACCTCGATCTGCGAACCGATCTGCAGTTCGCCGAGATCGATGAACTCCGAGGCGGGAACGACGCCCTCGGACTTGCCGCCGATGTCGACCACGACTTCGTTCTGGCGGATTTCGGTGATAGTGCCCGGCACGATGGCGCCTTCCTTCAGCTTATCGAAGGAAGACTGCGCGAGCAGTTCGTTCATGACTGAACTTTTATCTGAACTCATAGGCTAAAACCGGCCAACGCGGCGCTTGCTCCAGGACGCCGGTCTGACCGGGATGATTCCGCCGGAAGGCGGAACCGTGGGTTGACTGTTGTACTGTGCAGGCCGACGGGAGCGTCGCGGCGGACGCCGGCCTGACCGATGACAATGCCGCGAACGGTCAGAATCCTCACGGGCAGCTAAGTTCGCAAGTGCAAATTCCCGGACAAAGCGGTTTCACACAGCGGCGCAGAGCCACGGAGATCGGATGAGTTTTGAAGTCATCTGATCCACCCATCTCCTTGATATCAGCGAATATGAAAATGAATGACGCCAGGCACCGAAGAGCCCGACGGCGAAATGAACTTATCGGCCCGACTTTTTAAGCGCAAAGGAGCAAAGGGAGCGGAAAGTCTGCCGCGGCAATTCGCGAAACTTCGCGCCTTGGCGTCTTTGCGCTTAAGCTCGGATCAGTGGTTAACCGCCCTGCCTTCCTGACTCGATTTACGCGGGCTGTTGCTGCGAGATGCAGTGCAGCGTGCCCAGCCCCCAGACTAGTTCCAGGCAGTCGATCGGAATGATTTCACGACCGGGGAAGCATTCCTTGAGCAGTTCGGCGGCTTCGCCATCCGCCTGCGGCTGCCGAAAGGCCGGCATCAGCACGGCGCCGTTGATGATCAGGAAATTCGCGTAGCTCATCGGCAGGCGCCATCCGTTGACCTCCTGCCCTTTCGGCATCGGCAACTCCACAAGGCGGAACTTCTTTCCCTCGGGCGTCCGGAAACTCTTCAGACGCTCCAGATTTTCCTGCAGCGCGGCGTAGTTGGCGTCGCGCGGATTGCGCTCCACCACGGTGAGAATTCCGTCCGCGGCGAAAAACCGGCTCAGGTCGTCTACATGGCCGTCGGTGTCGTCGCCCTGGATGCCGTCGCCCAGCCAAAGGATCGTCTGCACGCCGAGATACTCGCGCAGCTTCTGTTCGATCTGCTCCCGGCTCAGCTCCGGATTGCGGTTGGGATTGAGCAGGCACGCTTCCGACGTGAGGAGCAGGCCCGCCCCATTCACGTCGATCGAACCACCCTCGAGCACGATCCCCGGCGAGAAACGCCGCAAACCCAGCACCTCCGCCACGCGCTGCGGAATCTCGTTATCCGCATCGAACGCGGGATACTTCCCGCCCCAGGCGTTGAACTCCCAGTCCGTGATCGCCACCTCACCGGTTCGGTCATTGCGCACGAAAATCGGGCCGTGATCCCGGCACCAGGCGTCGTCGGTCGGATGATCGTGAAAGGTGACTCGCGACATGTCTGCGCCGGCCTTCGTGACCAACGCAAGGGCCCGCGCTTGCAGCGGCTTGGCCGCGTTGACGTGGACCTGCTGAAAGCGGCTCACCGTCGCCACGATCTCCGCGAACTTGGAGGGAATCGGACGGAAATTTCCGGGCCACGTGCGATGCCGGTGCGGCCAGGAATACCACACCGCCGTCTGTGGCTCCCATTCCGCCGGCATCCGGAAACCTTCGGCCGCAGGCGTGCGAGGCGGGCTCTGCGGAGATGTTTTCGATGGGTTCACGGAAAAAGAAAAAGAGAATGGCGGTCCGAGGCAAAAGCCCGGCCGTCGGGCGGCAGACCGCGGCTGCGTCAGCCCTGGTCCAAAAACCTCCGGTTGAGGCCGTCGTAGGCATCGATGCGGCGGTCGCGCAGGAAGGGCCAGTGCGTGCGGGTGTCGTCGAGCTTTCCGAGGTCGACCGATGCAAGGAGGATTTCCTCCTTCTTCGCTCCGGCCTTCGCGAGAATCTGTCCCTGCGTCCCGGCCACAAAGCTCTGCCCCCAGAACTCGATGCCGTCGCCGCCCGCTGGTTTTTCCCGGCCGACGCGATTGACCGCTGCGACATAGCAACCGTTGGCCACCGCGTGGCTGCGCTGGATGATTTCCCAGGCGCCATGCTGATCGGCGCCCAGCTTCGCCTTTTCGCGGGGATGCCAGCCGATCGCAGTCGGATAGAACAGGATCTCCGCTCCCTGCATCGCCGTGAGGCGGGCGGCCTCGGGATACCACTGGTCCCAGCAGATCAATACGCCGATCCGGCCGAACTTCGTGGTCCAGGCGCGGAAACCGGTGTCGCCCGGCGTGAAATAAAATTTCTCGTAGAAGAGCGGATCGTCCGGGATGTGCATCTTCCGATAGCTCCCGAGGAGCTTGCCGTCGGCGTCGATCACCGCCGCGGTGTTATGGTACAGCCCGGCGGTGCGCCGTTCGAAGAGCGACGCCACGATCACCACGCCCTCCTCTCGCGCCACCTGCTGGAACGCCTCCGTGCTCGGCCCGGGGATGGTCTCCGCCAGCTGGAAATTGGCGTAGTCCTCGCTCTGGCAGAAATACTCGGAGCAAAACAGTTCCTGCGTGCAGATGATGTTCGCACCGCGCTTCGCCGCGCGCCGGGCGAGCGTCAGCGTCTTTTCCCGGTTCGCCGCGGGGTCGCGGGAACAGGCGTGCTGGAGAAGGCCGAGAGTGACGGAGGCCATGGCAGGAACCGCTGCGGAAATCGTCCGGGACGTTTCAATAAACGACCTTGTTGAGCGGGTATTCGACGATCCCCTCGGCTCCGAGGCTCTTGAGCTGCGGGATGATTTCCCGCACGACGCTTTCGTCGATGATCGTCTCGAGCGCGATCCATTCGGGCGAGCTCAATGGCGAGATGGTCGGATTGCGCAGCGCCGGGATCGTCTTGGTGATCGCCTCCAGGGCCTTCTTCGGCGCGTTCATCTTCAGGCCCACCTTGGTCTCCGCCTCGAGCGCCCCGCGCAGCAGGAGCGCGATGGTCTCGATCTTCTTCCGCTTCACCGGATCGGCCCAGCTCTTCGCGTTCGCGATGAACTTGGTGTTCGTCTCGAGGATCGTATCGAGGACGCGCAGTTTGTTCGCGCGCAGCGAGCTGCCGGTCTCGGTCAAATCGACAATCGCATCGACCAAGTCGGGCACCTTCACCTCCGTGGCACCCCAGGAAAATTCGACGTCGACCGACACGTTCTGCTTCGCGAAGTAGCGGCGGACCGTTCCGACGAGTTCCGTCGCCACGCGCTTGCCCGCGAGATCGGCGACCTTCTGGATCGGAGAAGCCTCCGGCACGCACAGCACCCAGCGGGCCTTTTGGTTCGAGGCCCGGCTGTAGATGAGATCGCAGACTTCCACGACCTTCGACTCGTTTTCCAGCACCCAGTCGTGGCCGCAGAGGCCGCAGTCGAAGAAGCCGTGCTCCACATAGCGGCTGACCTCCTGGCCGCGGATGAACCGGCCATCGAGTTCCGCATCATCGATCGAGGGCTTGTACGAACGCGAACTGACCGAGATTTTCCATCCCGCTTTCGCGAAAAGCTTGATCGTCGATTCCTCCAGGCTGCCCTTCGGCAAACCCAGCATCAAAAGTGGCGATTTTGCTGGCATCCGGCCAAAGGACACGCCGCGCCGAGCGCCTTCAAGCAATTTCCTTAAAACGCGCAGTCCCGCGTCGTTTTGCCCGACACAGCCCGCCTGACGACTGCGGATTCTCCTTTGACACTCCGCGCTCGAATTGTAAAAAAGAGTTTCTCCTAGGTCGTCTTCCCCATGCGCGCTTCCCCGAAACCCCTCATCCTTGTCGTCGAGGACGAGCCCGAGCTGGCCAAGATCATCAGCATTCACCTCGAAGAGGCCGGCATGCAGTGCCAGCACTACGACCGCGCGGCGCTCGCGATGAAGTTCCTCAAGCGGAACTTCGCCAATCTGCTCCTGCTGGACATCAACCTTCCGGATCAGTCCGGTTTTGCGCTGCTCGAGGAGCTCAAGACCAACGACATCGCCATTCCCACCATCTTTCTCACGGGCAACGGCATCGAGGCCAACAAGGTCAAGGGCCTCGACATGGGCGGCGACGATTACATGACGAAGCCGTTCAGCTACGCGGAGCTGGTGGCGCGCATCCGCGCCGTGCTGCGGCGGGCGGAGACCAAGGCGGATTTCAATGTCGCGAAAAATATCCGGACCGTCGACGCCCCCTTCGTCTTCTGCGGCGCGAAGATCACGCCGGAACGGCTCGAGATCCAGTTTCCCGACGGCGTCACCACCAAGCTCGGTCGCAAGGAGCTCGGCATCCTCGCCTACCTCGACGCGAACCGCGGCGTGGTGATCACCCGCAAGGCCTTGATCCATTCGGTCTGGGGTCTGCACGCGGACGTGAAAAGCCGCTCGCTCGACCAGTACATCGTGAAGGTGCGCGATCTCTTCAAAGAGCACGGCATCAGCCTCGATGCCTTCCGCACCGTTAACGGTGTCGGCTATATTTTCGAGCCCGACAAGTCGGGCGAGTAAGGCCCTTTCGACGCGGCCCAGCGCCCGTAATTCGGAGCGCTCAGAATTCTGGAGCGTGAGGCGGTAGACGTAAACCCATCGACGCTCCTCGCACGACACGCGTCGAATCGCGACTCGATCGACCTGTCTCTCTCCTCCTGCCTTCCGTCACCGGAAGCCGACCCACGGCTTGGCCGCAGCCTTAGCGGCCGAGCGTGCCAATCGTCAGGTCGCAGACTTCCACCACGCGGCGCAGCGCGTCGCCGAGATGGTCATGACGCTTCGGACCGCCCAGCGGCTTGCCGGGCTCGAGGCGGCTCAACCACGTGGTGACCAGTTCCGTGTTATACGCCTGCAGCACCAGCTCGATCGCCTTTTCGCGCCCCACTTTGTCGGAGAGGCGCTGCATCATTTGTTTGTTGTCCATGGTTGGGTAGGTCCTTGGGCCGTTATCGTTTGTTGACCTGTCGTTGGCAAGGCCGGTGTAAGCGCGAATCCGCGTGGCGCGTCCGCGGTCAGAACAACTCGGCCTGTCCGGTATAGCGTTTCTGCGCCTCGGCCAGGCTCGACTTCATTTCCAATTCGCCGAGGAGCCGGAAGAGTTCGACCGGATCAGGCGCGTTCTTGCTGATGGCGAGAGGCGGATGCGAAAGGTTCAGCGTCGTGAGCTTCAGATTCAGCCGCAGTTTGTCCGCGCTCCCGGCGACCGCCTCGCGGAAGCGTTCGGGCTTGAGCTCACCAGCTCGGGCCAGAACCGCTTCCAGGCCGCCGAACTCCGCAAGCCACTTCGATGCTGTCTTCGGACCCACTCCGGCAATGCCAGGAATATTATCCGAAGTGTCCCCCACCAGCGCGAGATATTCAGCGATCTGCGCCGGCCCGACGCCGAACTTTTCTTTCACACCGGCTGCGTCCATCTGCCGCCAGCCGAGCTTCGGGTTCGCCGACGGGGGTGGCAGCATGATCTTGATTCGCTCGTTCACAATCTGCGCAAAATCCTTGTCCGAGCTCACGATTAGCACCTCGTGTCCCTGGTTCGCCAGGGCCACAGCTTCGGAAGCGAGCAAATCGTCGCTCTCGACTCCGTCGCGCTCGATGCCGACGAGACCCATCGCGCGCGTCAGAGACTTCACATAGGGAAGCTGCTTCACCATCGCCTCGGGCATTTCCTCGCGGTGCGCCTTGTACTCCGGATGCAGCGCGAGCCGATCCTGGGCTCCGCCCAAATCGAAGAACACCAAGGTACCTTCGGGCCGCTCCTGATCCGAGAGCATCCAGAGCGACTTCACCCAGCCGTGCAGGGCGTTCGTCGGAAATCCATCCGAGCGGGTCAGTTCGGGAATCGCGAAGAAGCAGCGATACACCAGATTGAAACCGTCCACGAGAAGCCATTTCGCCATTTCAGAAAAGAAAGCAGGCATGCGGCCGTGCGCCAGCGAAGAATCGAGCGGAGCCTGCCTCAGGTGGCCGTCGACTTCCGGGCGACGGTTCCGTTTTCGCCACGTCTCATTCCGTCGCCCGGAGGTCGACGGCCACCTTGCCGCGGCTTCGCGTGAAGCATGCCGATTCATCAATTCCTCAAGGCGAAACCCGCGCGATCGAGACGACTAGTTTCCGCTCTGATCACTCGGTTGGCTTGTCCTTTTCGGGGGCAGTCACCGTCCCCCGCGATTCATCATAGGCGGGACCGCCACCAGGGTTGACCAAGTGGGCTGTCACGAAGATCAGCAGGTTCCGCTTCTGCGTGCTCTCACCTTTGGAATGAAAGAGGCGCCCGAGCAAGGGAATGCTTCCGAGAATCGGGATCTTGTCGTCGACTTTTTTGACCTCTTCTCGAGTAAGGCCGCCCATCATGAGGGTCGCGCCGTCCCAGATCGTGACCTTGGTGGCGACCTCCCGGACCGAGAAAATCGGTTGGTAGAACCCGGGAGGCACCGTGACCGAGGTTCCGGCCGAGATCGCGAGGCTCGGACCGCCGTATTCGACGAAGCCTTCGAATTCGGTGACCTTCGGATTGAGGTCGAGGCTGATGCTGTA
>CALFNJ010000181.1 GCA_937902865.1 uncultured Opitutaceae bacterium | reverse complement strand
GCGCTCCGGCGAGCGACCCAGTCCACGATGGCGGCGTCGTCGTTCGAGTGGCGCGACACGACGGCGAGGAACTCGGCCGGCTGGATGTCGTGGGTCTTGAAGAACTTGCGGTCGCCCCCGCAGGAATACATCAGCGAAGCCGGCAGCTCGCCGCGGAGCTTGGCCTTCGTCTTCGGGATGATGCGCGGCAGCCAGGAGATGCCTTTCACGGACTCGTCCTTGCCGGGCATCTTGGATTCGTCGAGGACCGTGGAGGACGCCTTGCCGTTCTGGACGTTGACGAAGTAGTCGCGGCGGACGGTCTCGATCGCGAGCGCGTTGTCGTAGCCGGGTTCGCCGTAATTGTTCTGATCCTCGGCGTAATCGTAGAGGTGCTGGGCGGTCAGGCCGTTGGCGGCGAGCCAGGCCTGTTCATCCGGCGAGAAGTACGTCTTGGCATCGCGCTGGCCCTTGGCGTAAAGGCCGACGGCTTTGTCGTAGAGCTGGTGGAATTGCTGAACGAAGTCGTAGTTTTTCATGCAGGCAGGGGAAGTTCGCTTCAACTGGACGGGGTATTTCCGGAATGGCAAATGCGATTCCGGCGGAAGACGATAGCGGTTCCGGAACGCACCCCGGTCATATCTCCTGAAGATGGCTCTCCCTTTTCCGGACTCCTCTCCTCCGTCGGCGCCGTTCCGGCGAGCGCGCCTTTTCGCGTGGCTGACCGCGGGGTTCGTGCTGCTCGTGCCGATCGTCAACTTCGCGGCTTTTTCCCGACTCTTCTGGTTTGGGGATGAATTGGATCTGATCGACCAGATCGACCACATCGGCTTGTGGCGGTGGGTGTGGCTGCCGTTTGCGGAAAATTTCGTCCCGCTGTTCAAGCTTGGCTTCGGCGGTCTGATCTTCGCCGGGCACGGCAGCTACCTGTTCCTGCTCGTGACGATCTGGCTCGTGCATGCGGTGAATGTCGGGGTGCTCGTCGGCTGGCTGCTGGAACTGGGGGTGCACGCGGCTGGAGCCGTGATGGCGGGACTGATCTTCGGGCTGAGCGGCTCCAATCTGGAAACGTTGACCTGGCCCGTGCAGAGCTCGGCGGTGCTGGCGACGCTGTTCTTCCTGCTCGCGGCGCGGACGGTGATTCGTACCGGGCCTGACGCGATCTCTCCGCGACGAGTCGGCGGCGTGATCGCGGCCGGCGCGGCGAGTGCGCTCGCCTTTTCGCGCGGCGTGCTGACCGGACCGGTCGTGGCGGCGCTGTGGCTCGATCCGACGCTGGCATCGTCTGAGTCGACAGGCCGGCGGGTGCGGACGGCGGCACTGTGGTGCCTGCCGAGTGTCGCGATCGGCCTGCTGATTTATCATCTGGCGCCCTCGAGTCACCGGAGTGTCTTCAGCGACGCGGACCAGCTGCGGCAGGCGGCGGGGTTTGCGACGTGGTTCTTCTGCCTGAATCCGACTGTCTCCTATTTCTCGATCTCGCCGCTGAACTGGGGCATTCCTGCCGTTGGCTGGACGAGTGTGGTCGTCGTGGGCGCCGTGAAGATCGGCTTCATCGGGCTGGGCTTTGCCTGCGGCACGTCCCGGCAACGACGCATGCTCGCCGCGCTGCTGCTGTTGGATCTCTTCAGCGCGTTCCTGCTGGGCTACGGACGGGGAGAGAGCGATTTGAGCCACGCGCTGAGTTCGCGCTACCAATATAACTCACTGCTCTGTTTTGTGCCCTTCCTCGCGGTGGTGATCGGCCGCGGTTTGCAAAGCCTGGCCCGGTTGGATCGAGAGGTGGCTCGCGACCTCCGGGCGCGATTTCCTGCGCAGAGTTTCATCCGCCGCCCGGAGGTCGGCGGCCACCTTTCGGGCAACCTTTCGCGCCAGCTTTCAGAGCGCGGCGGTTCGCCGCGGCGTTTTGCGGCGGTGCTGCTCGGGACATGTCTGTGCCTCCTGCCCATCGGGTATGCGTACGGGAAGTGGCGGCAACTGCTCCCGCCCTGGGCGGAGTGGCGCGGGCAAGGCACGCGGCGATTGCTCTTCGAGACCAAGCCGCTGCCTCCCGGCAACGATCTGGTCGGCATTCCGTTTCTACCGAACGCGCGGGCCAAGGAGCTCGCGGACAAATATCACCTGCATTGACGGCGCTGCCGAAACCGGCGGGTCACCGGCACGGGAAGCCATTTACTCCCGGCCGAGCACCGGAGCGGGCCGGAAATCGATCGTGCGCTTGAAGCGGTCCACCTTGTCCACGACGACTTCGAGCCGGCCGTTGAGCTCGTAGCGGCGCTTGGAGCGGCGGCCGACCAGCATCGTGCCGGCGCCGTTCAGCACGTACTGGTCGTCCCCGAGCGTGGAGGCTGGCACGAGGCCGAAGGTCATGGACTCCAGCAGCTCGATGAAGAAACCGTGCGGGCGCACATCGGTGATGACGGCGGTGAACGGCGTCTTCTTTTTCTTCTCCGCCTCGCGCTCGAAGAATTCCAGCAGCTTGATCTTCACGCTCTCGCGTTCGGCTTCGGCGCTGTTGACCTCGGTGAAGCTCAGATGCTCGCCGAGGCTTTCCATGCGGGCGAGATTGTAGCCGGGACTCGTGCCGGGCGTGGCGGGATAGCCCGCGTGCTTGATCAGGTAGAACTCAAACACGCGATGCACCACGAGGTCGGCGTAGCGGCGGATCGGCGACGTGAAGTGGGTGTAGTCCTTTTTGTTCAGTCCGTAATGGCCGTCGGGACTGGAGCGATAGGTCGCCTTCTTCAGGCTGCGCAGCAGCTGGGTGCGGAGCGTGTAACCTTGGGGATGGGTGCGGAGCAGCTCGAGCAGCTTCACGACCTCCTCGCGGTGGGAGAGGTCGCCGACCTCGATCTGGAACGTGCGGAGCAGATGGCGGAATTCGATGAGGCGCTCCTCGTCGGGATCGTCGTGCACGCGGTAAAGCGAGACGAGCTTGTGCGTACGCGTGAGGCGCGCGACCGCCTCGTTGGCGGCGA
This sequence comes from uncultured Opitutaceae bacterium, assembly GCA_937902865.1. GTDB lineage: Bacteria > Verrucomicrobiota > Verrucomicrobiia > Opitutales > Opitutaceae > CAIUWA01. The sequence goes on along the minus strand of CALFNJ010000181.1, from coordinate 577 downwards.
GCATGAACTCCTCGATCAGCTGATGGCTTTCGTCGTGCTCGATCTTTTCGAGCCGGTCGGCGTAGCCCTCGGCGTCGACGAAGATCTTCGTCTCGGGCATGTCGAGATCGAGGCTGCCATGCGCCATGCGGTCGGAGCGCAGGCGGCGCGCGATGGTCCACAGTTTCCGCACCCAGCTCTGCAGGTCGACGAGCTCGAGATCGCTCAGCGAATTGAGCGCGCGCCCGGTCGAGCCGGTCTGATGCTTCGGCGGCAGCGGCATCGCCCGGATCAGATCGAGGTCGTTCTGGAAAAGAAGCGCGTAAGCCTGCTTGTAGGTCAGGCGCTTGCGGCTGCAGATGACGGTATTGGCATAGGTCGTCTCCTTGAGCCGCCCGTTGGGCGCGAACACGAGGAAGACCGCCTTGCAGAGCCGGTCCTGCGCCTCGACGAGCGAGCAGAGGCCGTTCGAAAGTTTTTCCGGCAGCATCGGGATGACGGTGCCGACGAGGTAGGTGGAGTTGCCGCGGCGTTGGGCCTCGCGGTCGAGCGCGGTGCCGGGCTTCACGTAGGCGGAGACGTCGGCGATGTGCACGCC
>CALFNJ010000180.1 GCA_937902865.1 uncultured Opitutaceae bacterium | reverse complement strand
AAAATCCGTTCGGCTATATCGCACGTCCGCTCACCGCCGGCCTGCCCCTGGATTCGACCGTGCGCCGGTCGCCGCCGTTTTCCCTCAGCGCGTTCGTGCTCGCGGAGGCGCAGGAGTTTTTCGTCCTGCCCGGCGGCCTCGTGCACCTCGGCGCGGAACCGCCGCCGCCCGACCGCGTCGGGCTGACCGCCGACGCGCTCGTGCTGCGCGGCGAGGATGCCGTCACGTGCGATTATCCGCCCGAGACCGCCGACCCCGACGAGCCCGCCGCCGCCGTGCTCCGGCACGCACTCGGCTCGCGCACGGCCGAAACGCTCTTCTGGCTCGGCCGCTACATCGAGCGCGCCGAAACCACCGCGCGCATGCTCACGATCATCGACGACGTCGCGCTCGAAGAGATTCCCGCGCGGGAGCGTCGCCGCTGGACTCCGCTCTGGCAGGGCCTGCTCGAGGCCACCGGCAATTCCAGCCGCCGCATCACCACGCGCGAACGCCCGTCCGAGGCGCTCGCCGGCGACCTGACCTGGCGCATGACGCTCGATGCGGAGCATCCGAGCTCGATCTATTCCTCCGTCGAGAGCGCGATCTACAACGCGCGCAAGCTCCGCGACTACGTCAGCCCGGAGGCCTGGAGCGTCCTGCACCGCCTGCTCAGCCGGCTCGAGTCATTCCGCCGGCACGGGGAAAAGGCCAAGCCGCGCCACGCCCGTGCGCAGACCACCGCCGCGGTCGCCGTGGTGCTGGAGGATGTGAACGCCTTTCTCGCCACCGCCGATCGCACGATGCTGCACGACGCCGGGTGGCACTTCCTGCGCATCGGCCTCCACCTGGAGCGCGCCATCATGACCTGCAGCGCGCTGCGCCACGTGCTGACCTCGAGCTCGACCGGCGGCGGCGCTGATCCCGACCGCGGGGCTTCGCGGGACAATCCTGAGCTGTCTGCGCTGCTGCGCATGCTCGGGTCGCAAGACGCCTACCGCCGACTTTACCAGACGCGCAGCCGTCCGCGCCAGGTGGCAGATTTCTTCCTGCGCCAGCCCGCCGCGCCGCGCAGCCTGTTCCACAATCTCGCGGCCATCGCCGACGCCTTGCGCGCCATCGATGTCGCGCCGGACGAGGCCGCTCCCGTTGAAGCCGCAGTCGCCAGCCTCCTGACGCGCCTGCGGGACCTCGATCTCACGCGCAACGTCAGTGGAGCCTCTGGAGCGAGCAAGGCGACAGGGGAATTCCTCTCCACCCTGCTCCACGATCTGGGATCCTTCCATCCCCTGTTGAGCGACCACTTCTTCAGCCACCAAGCCCGCGTGACCGGCCTCAACGCACCGGTCGAGTCGATCACGACGTAACCGCGGAGCACGGTTGGGATTCGAAAATGGGCACGCGACCTCCCGGTCGCGCCCAAACGGCGACCGGGAGGTCGCCGCCCCAACAATCATCAAGGTAGGGACGGGCGGCCCGCCCGTCCGCTTCGGCTCCGTCAACCCCCGATCCTTTTCAAAGGAGGAATACCGAGGCCAATCCGAGACCTGTCATTCTGATTCTCGGTTCGTCCTCGGTATTGCTCTGGTGAAAACCGGATTGAGGCGCCTGTGCCGGCTCCTTCAGACGAGCGAGCCGCCTGTGCCAATATTTTAGAATCACTGCGTGAGCAACGCAGGCCCGTTCAACGCAACAAGGATGGCACATCCCATAATGTTACCCCTGCCTCCGGTCCGAAATAGGGATTACGCGCTCTGCTGATCCCCGTCGCGTAACCCGAAATTCCCCAATTTGTTTCATGCTTTACTCCACTGGCATATCACTGATTCATGGCTGCGCAGCAGACAGATTCATGCTGCGCAAACGTTCCCTAATACGGGACCAACGGAAAACCCCGCCGTTGCCCTCGCAATCGTTGTGGAGGCGCTGTGTGGAGTTCCGCTGGTTTCGTGACCAAGCACAGTCAGTCAGTTGTTTCCTACCCAACCCATGATTGCTCCCACCCCTGCCTCGTCATCCCGCGCCTCCTTGTTGCGCGTGACGGCTGCCGCCCTTGCCTGGGGCGCCGTTTCCCTCAGCTACGCCCAAAACGCGCCGGCGGCGTCTTCGGCTGCTGTCCCTCCCAAGGATCAAACCGTGGATCTGCCGACCTTCGAAATCACGGAATCCCCCGCCAACCCGTACCTCTCCAAGCAGGCGCTCTCCGGCACCCGCGTGGCGATGGCGATCCAGGACATTCCCCAGACCGTTTCGATCGTCACAAGCGACTTCATCAAGGACACCGGCAGCCAGCGCATGCTGGATGCGGCCAAGTACATCACGCCGGTCGTCGAATCCACCATCCCGGTCGGCGCCGATCGCTACCCGATCCGCGGCTTCCC
>CALFNJ010000179.1 GCA_937902865.1 uncultured Opitutaceae bacterium | reverse complement strand
AGAACGTAACGTTCCAGTGCGGAAAATAAGTGAATGTAACGTCGATGACGTTCGCTTTTGCTGAAGAGATTGAACATTGATGTGGCCCGCAGAAGTTAGTGGTCAGCAGCGAATTATGCCTTTTGCAATTGCTTTTAGTGGCAGTAAAAACTAGTTAGACCAGTACACTATATCGATCTGGGATAGCACTGAGAATTGCACAATGAACGCCCCCGTCACCCCGCCCGCAGCGCTGCCGCCGCTCTTCCTCGACGTCACCGACTTCGAGCGCGAGGCCCAGGCAAAACTGCCCGCGATGTCATGGAGCTACCTCTCCGGCGGTGCTTCCGACGAGCTCACGCTTCGTTGGAACCGCGAGTCCTACGATCGCCTCCGTCTGCGTCCGCGCGCTCTGGTCGATGTTTCCCAGCTCGATCCGTCCATCACGCTGCTGGGGCGACGTCATTCGTTTCCGCTCCTGCTCGCACCGGCCGCTTATCAGGGTCTGACGCATCCCGAAGCCGATCTCGCCACGGTCCGCGGCGCGAATGCCGCCGATGTCACCCTGGTCGCGAGCACCTTCTCCTCGCACACCATCGAGGACATCGCCGCCCAGGCCGCCCGTCCGCTCTGGCTGCAACTCTACATCCAGCGTGATCGCGAGTTCACGCGCGCCCTCATCCGCCGCGCGGAAAAATCCGGCTGCGAGGCGGTGGTCGTGACCGTGGACACGCCCGTGCTCGGTCCGCGCAACCGCGAGTTGCGCGCCCGCTTTTCCCTCCCGCCCGGCGTCGAACGCGCCAACCTGCGCGGCGTGGCCAATGCCGGCGGCGCCCATCGCTCCACCGAAGGCGCGATCTACAGCGCATTGCTGGATCCGTCGCTGACGTGGAAGGACATCGCGTGGCTGAAGGCGCAGACCTCGCTGCCCATCCTGCTCAAGGGCATCCTCAATCCCGACGATGCCGTGCGTGCCGCGGAAGCCGGTGTCGCCGGCATCATCGTTTCCAATCACGGCGCCCGCAATCTGGACACCGAGCCCGCCACGATCGATGCGCTGCCGGAGGTGGTGGCCAAGGTCGGCGGCCGCCTCCCCATCCTCGTGGACGGCGGGATCCGCCGCGGCACCGACATCCTCAAGGCCCTCGCCCTCGGCGCGAATGCTGTCCTGATCGGCCGCCCCTATCTCTACGGCCTCGCCGTCGACGGCTCCGCCGGCGTCACGCGCGTGATCAACATCCTCCGCCGCGAGTTCGAAATGGCGATGGCCGTCTGCGGTCGCACCTCGATCGCCGAAATCGACGCCACCGTCCTCTGGCGCTGAGCACTTTGGTTCTACCTCCGACCATGGGGACGCGACGTCCTCGTCGCGTGGGTAGGGCGCGTTATCCCTAACGCGCCGGTTCGATTCAATCCGACGTGAGACGCGGATGACGGTCACGGCGCGTTCGGGACAACGCGCCCTACCTCCAGATTCACCGCGTCTCCACCTCACCCGCCGCGTCCGTCGGATTCGCCGTCCCGAGCGCATACCAGTTGAGGCGTCGCGTGCAGAACATCACCAGCGCGAGTCCGGCGAAGAGCGCACACGTGCCCGCCAGCAGCGCGTAGTCCTCCGACTGCAGCACGAAATAGAGATAGCCATACGTGCCGGTCAGGCCGCCGAGGATCACCAGGGTGCGCCGGCCGGTCTTGAGGAAGGTCCAGGTGTAGAGCGAAATCAGCGTGGTGCAGGCTCCCGCCGCGATGCCGTAGGCCAGGCCGGCGGGCATGAATTCCGACAGCGCCAGAAACCCGAGGAAGAACAGGCAGAGCGCCGCGCCCACCAGCGCGTACTGGAGCGGATGAATCCGCACCGCGGCCGTGACCTCGAACAGGAAGAATGCGGTGAAAACGAGGACGAAGAACAGCACCCCGTATTTCTGCGCCCGCTCCGCCAGTCGGTAACCATCCAGCGGCTGCGCGAAGGTCACGCCGAAACTCGCCTGCTCGATTTTCTGCTTCAAGTCGCCCGTATCTGTCCGGCTGTTCCAGGACTGCGGAAATCCCCGGCTGAGATACGTGGTCGTCCACTCCGCGTTGAAACCGGCCGGCCCGACCGTGCGCTTGACCGGGAGATAGGCGCCGCCAAACGACGGATTCGACCAGGATGAGGCCAGCGTGACCCGGGTATCCTTGCCGACCGGCGCAAGCTGGAGCCGAGCGCTTCCCTGCAGCACCACGTCGAATGAGAATTCGATTCTTCCGTCCGCTTTCACTCCGTTCGGCAGCTTGGCGATCAACGGCAGGAAATCGGCCGCAGCGGTTCCCGCCCATGACTCAAAGGCCGCCGTATCTCCGCCCTGGATCTGAAAGGGTGAGATCGAACGAATCCCGCGAAGATCGGAAAGTCCGAACCGAATGGTCGCCTTGCTCCAATCGAGTCGCGCCGGTTCC
>CALFNJ010000178.1 GCA_937902865.1 uncultured Opitutaceae bacterium | reverse complement strand
ACCCTACGCCGGAAACTCGGAGAAGAAAATGGATAGAAGGCGCATTGGCATGGATAAAATTGACCACGCCAAAATCCATCGGCGCCACCCCATGGCAAGATGCCGACGCCCGTCCTCGCGGCGGTCGGAATGATTTCTGAGGGGGGAAATGCGACCGCGGACGGCTGGGGCGGAATGGCCCGCCGGCTTCCTCAGGGTTGCAGCTTCAGCCCGGTGATCCGGAGCACGTAGGCGTGGTCGCAGGGTTTGATGGGCGGGGACGGCATCTGCACGCTAAGCCCCTTTTCGTCTTGGGTGAAGTTCAGCGGTTTCGCCACGCCGAGCATCTCGACCTTTTGCACCTTGCCCTGCACGCCGCGGGCGGAGGCGAGAGAGGTGACCAGCGCCGGGTCGTCACCGGGCGGCCAGCCGAAGAGAATGGCGTAGAGCGTGTCCCCTTTCGTGGTGAAGCGGATATCGCGGGCCGTGTACACCTTGAGCATGCCGTCCGTGAGCCCGCGGGTGCCGTTCGGCGCGCCTTGCGGAGTCGGACCCTCGCCGAAGACAGTCCAGGCCCGCGTGCCATAGATCGCCTCGCCGTTCAGGCCCAGCCATTCGCCGATTTCCTGGAGCCGAAGCTGCTGCGCTTCCGGGATGGTGCCGTCGGCGCGCGGCGCGAGGTTGAGCAGATAGTTGCCGTTCTTGCTCACGCAATCGACGAGCTCCCGGATCAATTCGCCGGCGTTGCGGTACTGCAGGGGGTCGTCGTTGTAACCCCAGGAGTTGTGCGCGATCGAGGTGTCCTCCTGCCAGAGCTCCGGGCTGATGTCCGGCATCCGGCCGCGCTCGAGATCGTGCACCGCGCCCGTCAGATAGGCGGCGCTTTCTCCCGCGCCCTTGCTGAACATCGTCACTTCCTGCCCGCGCTCCTTGGCGCGGTTGTAGAAGTAGGCGGTGACCTTCAGCTTCACCGGATCCAGGCTGCGGCTGTTGATGCCGTTGTCGAAGTACAGGGCCTCGGGGTGATATTTGTCGATGAGCTCGAGGTTGCGCGCGACCCAGTCCTCGAGGAATTTTTGATAGAGCGCGTCGCTGTGGTTCATCGTCCAGTAGAAATCCTGGTAGGCGGGATCCGTCAGGTCGCTGGGCGTGGCGGGGATGGGAATGAACGAGTAATGCTCCACGCGGTGATTGGAGACGCCGAAATGCAGGCCCTGCCGGCGCGCCGCGGCGGCGAGGTCGCCGATCAGGTCGCGGTGCGGGCCCATGTCCTTGGCATCCCATTTCGTGAGAGCGCTGTCCCACATGGCAAAACCGTCGTGGTGCTCGGCGACGGGAATGACGTAGCGCGCGCCGGCCTGTTTGAAGAGCGTGATCCAGGCGTCGGGATCGAACTTCTCGGCCTTGAAGAGCGGGATGAAGTCCTTGTAGCCGAACTTGTCGAGCGGCCCGAAATGCTCGGTGTGCCACTGCTGGTAACTGCTGTACATGTGCTGGACGTACCATTCGCTGCCGTGGGCCGGCACGGCGTAGAGGCCCCAGTGCAGGAAGATGCCGAACTTCCCGTCGCTCAGCCATGACGGGGTCACGTAGTTGGCCCGGAGGGATTCCCAAGTCGGCTGCACCGGTCCGCCGGTGAGCTCCGGTCCCGCGGCGGCGGCTCGCTCTGCAATCTCTCTCACGCTGTTGCCGCGCTCACCGCGGCCCGCCCTCGGCCCGCGGCCGGCGGTCGCCGCCGGCGCATTCGGATCCGGTGGAGCTTCCTGGGCGGCAGTGGTTCCGGCGAGATTGACGAAGAGCGCCGCGATCAAGGGAAGAACCGCGCAGCGTGGGCGGAAGAGAGAGCGTTTCATGGGAAGGAGAGCGGGTTGGCGAAAAGGTCAGAAGGCTGACCCGTCGGCCTTGGTGCCGCAGACGCTGACGGTGAGCCCGAGCTGGGCCGCCAGCTCCGCCTTGGTGTAGAGTGCGAGATCGGCGGCGGAAGCGGAATGCGCGTAGGCGACCTGAATGTGGTTCGCCTTGTGGCGCGCCATCATCTGGTCGCGCGTCACGCCGTAGGTCACGGCGTGCATGATCGGCCATTGCTTCGTGGTCTCGCGCCAGCGCCGCTCGGTTTCGGCCGCCGGCAGCGCCACGACCCGCGCGCGGCCGAGATCCATCTTCAGGCGGCCTCCTTCCACAAAAACGCGGCTCCAGACGATCTCGCCCGGCCGGGCGATCCCGCGGACGGTTCCGCCCCCCAGCCGGAAATACATCGGGGGCTGCCGCCAGGAATCGGTGCCGGCATAGCCGCCGATGTGGTGCGCTGGCGGCGCGCTGCCCGAGATGAGAAAAACCCAGACGTAGTCGGAAACGGTGCCGCTCTGGTCCCAATCGCCCCAGCGCAGGTCGTGCAGCGTGTTTTCCACCGGCTGACGCAACGCCTCGTGCACGCGCTGCGTGAGGATGCCGTCCAGGCCGGCGCATTCGTCCACCTCGTTGAAATGCACCAGCGGTTTGCCCGGGCGGATCACGCGACCGGCGGCGTTTTTCACTGGTGGCCGCTCGCTGTTGTTCAGCAGGCCTTCGGCGAGGTCGCTCGCCGGCAGCAGGTCCTTCAATCCTTGCTGGTACTGGATGCCAATGGCCTCGCAACCGAACTCATCCGCGAGCCGCAGGGCGGCGATGTACATGCGGCACTGGGCCAGCACCTGCGCCTCGGTCAGGTCGGTCGCCTCGTTCGGGCCGAGATGAAATTTCATGCCCCGGGTCTTCAGCCAGGCGAAAGCCGCGCGCGCCTCGGACGTCTTCACCTGCCCGGCGGCATAATAAAGCGCCGACTGGGACAGGCGCTCCTTGTAGACGCCAGTCGGGAACAGGAGCTCGTCGGGAATGATCGCGTTGTGCATGCCCATGCAGCCCTCGTCGAAAACTCCCATGATGGATTTCCGCCGGCGCAGATCGGCGGCGATTTTGGCCGCGGTCTTCCGGGCCCGCGCCGGAACCGTGGCGGCGCGGAGCGGGCGGACATGCTTCGTCGGATGGCGCACCGCCCCCGTTTTCAGCCAGCGCTCCAGCCCTTGGAGGAAGAAAACGTCCTCGAAGCGTTCACTCCAGAGGGTCGAGTAGGTGACGCCGGCCTTGGTGAGCGAGCCGTTGAGATTCAACATGCCCACAAGTCCGGGCCAGGTCCCGCTCCAGTTCGCGACCGTGAGGATTGGCCCCCGATGGGAAATGAGGCCGGCCAGCACATGGTGAGAGTACTGCCAGACGGCTTCCGCCACGATCAGGGGCGCATCCGGATCCAGGCGGGCAAAAATCTCCATGCCTTCGCGCTGCGAGGCGATGAAGCCGTGCTTTTGCCCGGGCCGGCGCCCATGGGCGCGTTTCAGCCGGTAGCCGAAGCGGGCCACGGCCCGGCCGAGGGCGCGTTCCATGGCTTGCTGGGCGGGCCAGCAGGTTTCGTTGGCAGACTGACGCAGGTCGCCGCTGGCCACCAAAAGAATGGTCCTGGATTTCATCATGCGAGGGGTTGGAGGATTCCCGGCCGAGGGAAAATCGAAACGAGGGCCGGGAGAGAATGCGCTCGAATTGGTCGCAAGGGAATAGATAGAAACGGCTTTAGCATGGATAAAGTTGTCCGGCCTGATCCCAAGCGTCTGCTTTCCCAGCAGGTCACGGGCGCCCGCTATTTCTTTCTCAATCTCGCGCCGCGTTCGAACCAGTCGCTGGTGCTCGTGATGGGCGGGCTGGAGCACTGCAATCCCGACTACGTCATCGCGCGCCGCAATTTTCCTTTTTATGCCCTCGAGTACGTCATTTCCGGCCAAGGCTCCGTCACCCTCGATGGCGAACATCATCTGCTGCGGCCGGGCACGGCCTTCGCGTACGCTCCGACCACGCGCTGCGAGATCCACACGGATCCAGAGCGGCCGCTGGTGAAGTATTTCCTGACCCTGGCCGGCGCGGATGTGGTCCGTCGGCTGCGGCAGTGCGGGATTCCTCCCGGTGGCGCCCGGCTCCTGGCGGCGCATGCGGAGATCACGGGCGTGCTCGAGGCGTTGTTGCGCGAGGGGCAGCGTTCCGGCGCGCTGGCGCGCCGCCTCTGCGACACGCTCTTCAATTTGTTGCTGCTGCGGATCGAGGATGCCTCGGCCTCGGTCTCGCCCAGTGCGGAGCCCGCACGCGAGGCGTTTTTGCGCTGCAAGGCGCTGATCGACGCGAAGGCCGGGCAGATCGCGACGCTCGAGGAGATCGCCACGCTGGCCGGCGTGCAGGCCTCGAGCGTCTGCCGCTGGTTCCGGCGCTATCAGGGCACCAGCCCTTACCAGTATCTGCTGCGCCGTAAAATGAACCTCGCCGCCGAACGTCTGGTGGAGAGCGGCGGCCTGGTGAAGGAAATCGGCGCGCACGTGGGATTTTCCGACCCCTATCATTTTTCCCGCTGCTTCAAATCCGTCCACGGCGTCGCACCGCGCGATCTCCTGCATTACCGGCAAAGAAAGCGCTGACGCGTTGTTTCATTTTCCACCTGTTTTTCCCATGCGCCTGATCGATCTTTCCCAGCCGCTCTTTGACGGCGCCCCGAACTGCCCGGCGCACCCCCCGGTGAGTTTCCGACGGACCGCCGATCATCCGCACGGTGGCTGGAGAATGGAGGAGATCGCCATGGCGACCCACACCGGCAGCCATCTCGACGCGCCGCTGCACAAGCTCGCCGGTGGAAAAAGCATCTCGGATCTTCCCTTGGAAACATTTGTCGGGCCGGCCCGCATCGTGGATCTGCGGGGTTTGGCCGCGGATGCGCCGATCGACGGCGCGATGCTCGAGCCGAAGCTGGCCGGGCTGAAGGCCGGAGAAATCGTCCTGCTCGCCACCGGTTGGGGTGACCGGCGGGCCAAGACGGAGGAATGGCTGCATCATTCCCCCCGGCTCTCGCCGGACGGCGCCCGTTGGCTGGCGGGGCGCCAGGTGCGCGGCGTCGGCATCGATCATTATTCCATCGGAGGGGAAGGCGCCGCCAACGAGGAGACGCATACCCTTTTGCTGGGCGCCGGCCTGTGGGTGGTCGAGGAGTTGAAGTTTCCCGCGGAGGTGTTTGCCCTGCCGATGCCAGTGAAGTTCTGGGCCTTGCCGCTGAACTGGCCCGGCTGCTCCGGCGCGTTTTGCCGGCCGGTGATCGAGGCCGATTCGTCCGGATCCTGATCAGCGTGCCGAACGGCCCTGCCGGATCCGGTCGAGGAAAACCGCTCCGACAATGACCAGGCCGATGATGATTTCCTGGAAGTACGTCGGCCAGCCCATCTGCTGTGAGCCGTTGCGTAGGACCGCCATGATCAAGGCCCCGATCATCGATCCCAGCACGCCGCCGACGCCGCCGGAGAGGCTCGCGCCGCCGATGATCACGGCGGCGATGATGTCGAGCTCCAGGCCGATGGCCACCGTCGGATCGCCTTGGCGCAGCCGCGAAAGCTGAAAAAGCCCTGCCAGCCCGAAATAGCAGCCCGCGATCGCATACACCAATATCTTCAACCGGGTCGTGCGCACGCCGCAGAGGCGCGCCGCGGCCTCGTTCGAGCCGAGCGCGAAAACGTGCCGGCCGAAGACGGTCTTGCGCAGCAGCAGAGACGTGAAGAGCGCGAGGACCAGCATCACCCAGACACCGGCGGGCAGGGCATGGCTGAAAGGATCCGCCGTGGTCATCCAGCGGTTGATCGGGGATCCCTCGTAATTGACGGTCTGGTCATCCGCGAGCCACTTGGCCGTTCCGCGAGCCACGCCCAAGGTTCCGAGGGTGACAATGAAAGGGGTCAGCCGGAGGCCGGCGATGGCGGTGCCGTTGAGCAGGCCGATCACCCCGCCGGCCGCCACGACGGCGAACAGCACCGGCACCGGTCCCCAGCCATGCGCAATCAGCTGGGCGCCGACGACGCTGGTGAGCGCCACGCCCGAGCCCACGGAGAGATCGATGCCCCCGCTGACGATGATCAACGTCATGCCCAAGGCTCCCACCGCGACGATGACCGTCTGGGTCAGGATGATCTTGAAGTTGTGGTAAGTGAGAAAGAACTCCCGCGTCGACGCGGGCAGCGAGAAGAGCGCGATGACGACGATCAGGCCGATGAACGGCCCGGCGCGCCGGAGGAGATTTTGGGCAAACGACTTCATGGCCTGAGCTCAGGCGGAGCCGGTGGCGACCCGCATGATTTCGCTCTCAGTCCATTCCGCCCGGGGGCGGATCGCGGCCAGCTCGCCCCGGCACATGACCCCGATCGTATCGCAGAGGCCGAGCAATTCCGGCAGGTAGGAGCTGACGATCATCACGGCTTTTCCTGCCGCGGCCAGCTCGCCGATCAGCTGATAGATCTGGGCCTTGCTGCCCACGTCGATGCCGCGGGTGGGCTCATCGAGGAGAAAGATGCGGGCCGGATGCTCGAGCAGCCGGGCCAGCGCGATTTTTTGCTGATTGCCGCCCGACAATTCCGCCATCGGCTGCTCGGGATCGCGGCATTTCACCTGCAACTCCTCCAGCCAGCGCCGGGTCGTGCCCAGCTGGCGGCGCCGGCTCACCCAGCCGAAGCGGCCCAGGGTTTCCATTTTTGTCAGGGTGAGATTGTCCGCGATCGTTTGGTTGAGCAGCAGGCCCTCCTCTTTTCGGTTCTCGCTGAGAAACCCCACCCCCTGCTGCCAGCGCCCGCGGGGTGTGGGCGCTCCCAATTCAGGCGCACCGACGACGCGGATTTCGCCGCTCTGCAGCCGATCCAGGGCAAATACCGTCCGCAGCAATTCCGTGCGGCCGGCGCCGATCAGTCCCGCCAGGCCGAAGATTTCACCGGCCCGCACCTGCAGGCTCGCGTGCCGGAGCCGCGGACCCTGGGCGGCGGCTGTCACTTCGAGCACCACGTCGCCCACAGTGTGCGCAGCCTGCGGGTAAAGGGCTTTGACCTCCCGGCCGGTCATGAGCGTGACCACCTGATCGAGGTGAATGTCCTGCATCATTCCCGCGCCGACCGTTTCGCCGTCCTTCAGCACGGTAAAGCGGTCCGCGATGCGCCGGCATTCCTCGAGAAAGTGACTGATGTAGATGATGCCGACGCCGCGCGCCTTCAGGCGCGCGATGGTGGCGAAGAGCCGTTCCGTGTCAGCCGGAGTCAGGCTGCTGGTGGGCTCGTCCATGATGAGGATCTGCGGTTCGGCGAGCAGCGCGCGGGCGATTTCGATGATCTGCTGTTCGGCGATCGAGAAAGCGCCCGCCGGGCGATCGAGCTCGAGGTTTTCGTGGCCGAGTTGCGCCAGCGCCGATCGGGCCCGTTGCCGGGAAGCGGCTTGGTCGATCCAGCCGCCGTGCGCCGACTCGGAGCCCAGCAGGATATTTTCCTGGGCGCTGAGATGCGGCGCCAGCGTCAGCTCCTGATAAATCATCGCCACGCCCTTGCGCCGCGCATCGTCCGGACCGCTGGGGGCGTACGGCTTGCCGGCGAGCTCCATCGTGCCGGCGTCGGCCGGATGCGCGCCGCTGAGGATCTTCATCAGCGTGCTTTTCCCGGCGCCGTTTTCCCCGATGAGCGCGTGTACTTCCCCCGGCGCCACCTCAAGCGACACGCCGCGCAGGGCACGGGTCGGGCCGAAACGTTTTTGGATGCCCGCCAGGCTGAGTCCTTGGGCGCCCATGGCGGTCACTTCAGATAACGGTCAAGGGGAGGAGCCAGCAGGTCGGCGATGGCGGGATCGTTCATGTTCTCTTTCGTCACGAAACCCACGCCCGTGTCGATGCTCGGCGCCACCTTTTCACCGCGCAGGGCGGCGACCGCGGTTTTCACGCCGAGGTAGCCCATCCGCAACGGATCCTGCACGACGAAACCCTGGATGTCCCCTTTCTTCAGTCCATCGAGCGGCGTCTCGCCCGCGTCGAAGGCGATGAATTTCACCTTGCCGCCAGCGAGGCCCGCATCGCGCAGAGCGAGCAGCATGCCCGAGGCCGCGGATTCATTGGACGCGAAAACCCCGTTCACCTGGCGGCCATAGCGATTGAGCAAATTTTCCGAGACGCTCTTGGCGCTGTCCCGGGTGGGGCCGGCATGCTGGTCCGTGGAGATCAGCTGGATGCCTGGGAAATCCTTTTTCATCACCTCGAGGAATCCCGTCTCCCGCTCCTCCGTGCTGGCCGAGCCGGTCATGTAGCGGCGCAGGATGACATTGCCCTTGCCGCCGAGAATTTCGCCGAGATGCCGCGCGGCGATTCGGCCGCCCTCCCGATTGTCGGTCGCGATGAAGCTGGTCTGCTGCTTCGAATCCAGGGCGGAGTCGATGATCACGACGGGGATTTTTCCGCGCACCGCGGTCTCGACCGGGGCCACCAGTGCGCGCCGGTCGAGCGGCGCCAGCACGAGAGCGCTGACCTGCCGGCCGATGAAATTCTCCACCACCTTGATCTGCTGCTCGCGGTCGTCCTCCTTGAGCGGGCCCTGCCAGATGATGTGGACCGAGTTCTTGCCGTCGGCGTTCAGCTCCTG
>CALFNJ010000177.1 GCA_937902865.1 uncultured Opitutaceae bacterium | reverse complement strand
CTCAATCAGCTCCGCCTGCGCATGACGGGCTACCTGCCGTCGCTCGCGACGGGTCAGACCGAGTTCAAGGGGCATCCGGTCTTCGTGCTCGAGTCGGGACGCTATTACGATCCGGCCTGGTTCTATCCGAGCCCGCTGCCCGAGCGCTTCGACCCGATCTTCGCGGAGACGCAGACGCATGACGTGCCCAACAGCTCGACGAAGGACGAGGACCGCAACAGCTACCTCGCGACGCCGCTGTTCCTTGACGCCGATTTCTGGATCAACCTGCCGGTCTACACGGACCACCCGGTCCTCGGGGTGAACGGCTCGTTGGTGAACGCCACCCTCTGGAACGCCTCCAACACCTCCCGTTTCTTCCGCAGCCCGGCCACCGCGCCTGAGGCCGTGGCGGAAATGAGCGCCATTCCCGAGCTCCGCCAGACCTGGATCTTCACGATCGTGAGCCTCGAGCGCTACCAGTTCATCGGCGGGCCGTACTTCAACTCGCTCTACACGGTGTCCGAGCCCCTGGTCTGGCTCAGTACGGATCCGGTGATCCTCGATTCGCTGATGCTGGAGCGCATGAACTACTGGCGAAAACGGACGGGATTCCAGCCGGTCTCGGAAGACATCCAGACGCTCCAGTTCGCGGAGCAGCTGGGCGTCGGTTCGACGAAGACGAAGCAGGCGAAGATCATCCCGATCGGCGAGTAGTGCGGCGGGACAAAATTCCCTCTTGTCACCGCTGCGCCGCTGCGCCCATTTCTAACCGGTCATGACGTCCGCCGCCTATCTTCCGTTCCTCATCCAGGCCATCCTCGCTGCCGGCGTCGGCGGGCTGATTGTCGGCATCAGCCAACTGCTCGGCCAGCGGGCCAAGCGTACCAAGATCAAGGACAGCGCCTACGAGTGCGGCGTGCCGGCGGAAGGCATCGTGCACACGCGCTTCTCGGTGAAGTTCTATCTCACCGCGCTGTTGTTCATGCTCTTCGATCTCGAGGTCGTCATTCTCATCCCCTGGAGCTTCATCTACCGCGACTTTCTCGCCAATCACATCGCGATTCTCGGCCCCATCTTCTTCTTCATCGGCGTGCTCGTGCTCGGCCTGTTTTACGAGGTGAAGAAGGGCGCGCTCGAGTGGGAGAAGTAAAGGTCGCGCGAAACGCGCGACAAATCCCAAACGCCAAAGGTTCAAATCTCAAATGCCGATGGCGCTGATGGAGAGTGGGATTTTCCAGGTGAATTTTTTGGCGTTTGGACGTTTGGCCCTTTGAGATTTCTGAGCCATGCGTTTGGATAAAATCATTGCCCGGAGCCGCATCATTGATCTGCGGAGCACTGACCTGAAGGGCGCGCTGGAGGAGTTGCTGGAGGTTTCCGCGTCCAAGTTTCCCGACCTGAAGCAGGAAACGCTGCTGCGCGGCCTGCTCGCGCGCGAGAGCACGATGACGACTTACCTCGGCTTCGGCGTCGCGCTGCCGCACGTGCGCGTCAAGATGAGCCGGCGCTACATCCTCGCGATCGGCCGCACGCGGGTCGGCATCCGCCACGACGGCGCCAAGGACGACGAACCGGTCCGCCTGATCCTGATGCTGATCGCGGACGAAAAGGCCCGCGACTACCTGCAGGTGCTGGCGTCGATCGCGCGCCTGGTCAGCGAGCCGGCGGTGGTGGAGGACCTGGTCCGCGCCCCCGATCTCGACGCACTGTACGAGCGGCTGGTCGGCGGCTTCGGTGGCATTCGCCCCGTGCAGGCGCAGCAGAGCCGGATCAACCGGCTCATGTTCCGCGAGGCTGACCGCGTGGCGAACGGCGCGAGCTGCGCGGCATTGATGATTTTCGGTGACACGTTTGTCGGCGGCATCGATGCGACCGCGCTGCGCACCAAGACCAAGACGATTCTCATCACGCGCAATCCGATCGAAGCGGCGGACGGACAGAAGGACGAGTTCGCCGAGACAATCCAGGTGCGCTCGTTCTCCAACCAGCGCATGGCCCAGCTGCGCAGCGCAATCCTCGTGGCGCTGACGCGCGGCATCCTGGCGTTCACGGATCGCGTCTGCTGCCTCGGCGGGCTGACGGGCAGCAATCAGTTCGACACGCTCACGGTCGTGGACATCGAGCGCGAGTTCCAGACCCTGCTCACCGGCCACGCGGACCTGGTGCCGGATGATGTGAAGCCCGAGGTGATCGAGCGCGTCATCGCCGTGGCGACCGAGCTCGCGGTCGAGGGCCGGGAAGGGCGCTCGGTCGGCTGCCTGTTCGTCGTCGGCGACACCGAGAAGGTCGAGAAGCTCTCCAAGCCGCTCGTGCTCAATCCGTTTTACGGCTACAAGGAGGAGGACCGAAACATCCTGAATCCGTTCATGGACGAGACCGTGAAGGAGTTCTCCTCGATCGACGGTGCCTTCATCATCCGGGGCGACGGCGTGGTCGTCTCCGCCGGCAGCCTGATCCAGGCGACCGACTACGATCACGCGCTGCCGAGCGGCCTCGGCAGCCGGCATGCGGCGGCGGCGGCGATCAGCGTGGCGACCCAGTGCATTTCCATCGTGGTGTCCTCAAGCACGGGCCAGGTGATGCTTTTCCGCCGCGGGGTGATGCTGCCGCTGACGGACAAGAAGATGACGCTCAGCGGGTAGGGTGACTTCGGAACTTTGGGGTTGCGCCGGCTCCGGACGCCTCTTTCCTCTGACCCTTCAATCATTTAAATACCATGCAAGAAGTCGTCACCCTGGAATGCACCGAGGCCAAGAAGGAAGGCAAACCCACCTCCCGCTACCTCACCAAGCGCAACAAGAAGACCGTCACCGAGCGCATCGAGAAGATGAAGTACAATCCCTTCCTCAAGCGCCACACCCTCCACAAGGAGATCAAATAAGGTCGGCCGACGGTTCCGACCTCACGTCGGATCGCTTTTCCGAGCCGGGCTTTCCGCCCGGCTTTTTTATTTTGTTTATCTGGAACTCAGGAAATCAGGAAAAAGCGGCCGAGGGGAATCGATCGGATCCATTCCTGGTTTTCTGGCTTCTGAATTAAAGCCCGACCCGGTGTTTGGTCGGCGCTGTCGGCGAGTATCCGTCGCGGAGGCGCCTGTAACATGCCCTGGCCCGAAAGTGGGCCGCGATTCTGAGCAGGTCGGAGACCCGCTTTCCTCACACTCAGCGAGTGATGGGCGTGGGCGTGGTGCCGCGCGCCGGGCCCTGCTGCTGGCTGACCTGCTGCTGCATCTGCAGCTGGGACCGCCGGGCGGCCCGCCAGCTTTCGCGATGCTTGCGGATCCAGTCGAGCAGCGCGCGCTCGAAACCGATGTCGTAACCCAGCCGCTCCGACTCGATCCACTTGTGCTTCAGAATCTCTTCCCGCTCGGCCAGGAACTCTTGGTAGAGGCTGGACTGCTTCACGAAATCCCGTGAAGCCTCGGGTTCTTTGACGGTGGGTGTCATGCAGCGATCAGCAAAGCGCTAGATGAGAGTGACGGGACGCGGTCTGTCAATGCCAGCCATGGGGAGAAAACACTAACTCGTTGACGGAGCGGCGGGCTTTGCGACTTGCGCGAGCAGCGCCTCCGCGACGCTGCGAAACACCGTGGCGGCCGCGCTCTGCGGCGCGCTCACCGTGATGGGCGTGCCGCGGTCGCCGCCCTCGCGAATTTCGGGGAGCAGCGGCACCTGGCCGAGGAGGACGGTGCCGAGCCGCGCGGCGGTCACCGTGCCGCCGCCTTCGCCGAAGAGCGCGTGCCGCTGGCCGGCGGGATCGATGAAATAGCTCATGTTCTCCGCTACGCCGAGCAGCGGGACATTCACTTTTTGGAACATCAGTGCGCCCTTGATCGCGACATTCGTCGCGGCGGGCTGCGGCGTGGTCACGATGACCGCACCGTCGAGCGGCAGGGTTTGCACCAGCGAGAGCTGCGCATCGCCCGTGCCCGGCGGCAGGTCGACGATGAGTACCTCAAGTTCGCCCCAGGTCACGTTCTGCACGAACTGCTGCACGGTCTTCATCACCATCGGCCCGCGCCAGACGACCGGTGTGTTGTCGTCCACGAGAAAACCCATGCTCATCACCTTCACGCCATGCCGCTCGATCGGGACGAGCGACGCCGCCGCGCCTTCGCCCGTGGTCTCGGGCCGGCTGCCGTGCAGGCCGATCATCAGCGGTACGCTCGGGCCGTAGATGTCGCAATCCATGAGGCCGACCCGGCCGGGCCGGCCCTGCTCCGTCAGCACCTGCGCGAGCGCGCACGCGAGATTGACGGAAAACGTGCTCTTGCCGACGCCGCCCTTGCCCGACGCGACGGCGATGGCGTGCCGGATTGTTTTGGGCGCGCCCTGGTTGCCGCCGAGATTGCCGCCACCGCTGGCGGCTGGCGTCTTCACGGGCGACACGGCGACGTCGATGATCTTCGCCTTCACGCCCGGCATCGCGCGCAGGCATTTGTCGACCTCGTTCTTGAGATGCAGCGGGATCTTCGGATCGCTTGTGGTGAGGGCGAGCGAGACCTTGGCGGTGCCGTCGGCGAAGGCGGCGGACCGGACCAGTCCGAAGGAAACGATGTCCCGGCTGAACCCGGGATATTTCACCTGTTTGAGCTGCTCCTTGATGGCGTCGGAAGTCACGGAAGAGAAAATCGAATTGTCAGGAAATAAGAGTTGTTATGCGGCACCGGCGCGCAAATAGAAAGGCCGCACTCTTTTTCGCTCTGATTCAATCCAGGATTCCCTTTCCGCTCATGCAAAAATTTCTGCGCCTGCTCCTGCTGCTTGGCTGCCTCGTTTCTCCGCTGCTCGCCGAGGTCAACATCGGCCAGGTCAACGTCAACGCCGACAGCAAGACCATCCCGGTGCGCGTTAAGGGCAGCACGCCCGAACTCGATGCGCTGGCGCATCTCGCCTTCAAGTCGCACGGCCGCTACCGCCTGCCGGCGTCCGGTCCCTATGCGTATGAGATGACGTTCACCGCGGTCGGCGCCCAGCAGGTGCGTGTCGAGGTGACGAAGGTGTCCACGCACACCTCCGTCGTCTCTGAAACCGTGAGCGGCTCGAGCGCCCGCAACGCGCTCCTCCGCGCCGCGGATGTCGCCGTGGAAAAAACCAACGGCCTCGGCCTGAAGGGATTTTTCACCGCCCGCCTCGCGTTCATCAGCGAGCGCACCGGCAAGCCCGAGGTTTACACGTCCGATCTCTTTTGCGGCGAGATCCAGCAGATCACCCATGACAACGCCCCGGCGCTCATGCCGCGTTGGTCGCCCGACGGCTCCAAGATCGTCTACACGAGCTACAAGTCCGGGTTTCCCGACATTTACCTGATCAATCTCGCGCCGCCGCGCCGCGACACCTTCGTCAGCTACAAGGGCACCAATCAGGGCGCCCGCTTCAGCCCGAACGGCCAGCGGGTCGCGATGGTGCTCAGCGGCACGGGCAACTCGGAGATCTATACGAGCGACGCGCGGGGCCAGAATCCCATGCGCCTGACCAAGTCCGACACCGTGAAATCCTCACCCTGCTTTTCGCCGGATGGCTCGCGCCTCGTGTTTGCCTCGCAGCCCGGCCCGCAGCTTTTCGTGATGTCGGTGAACGGCGGCGACATGCGGCGGGTGACCAACGGCATCAGCGGCTATTGCGCGGAGCCCGACTGGTCCCGGGCCAATCCCAACAAGATCGCGTTCACCATGCTCGAGGGCAGACGCTACCAGATCGCGGTGCTGGACCTCCCCAGCGGCAAGAGCGACAAGGTCTCGAATGCATCATTCGATGGGGTCGAGCCGAGCTGGCTGCCGGACGGCCGTCATCTGATCTACACCGCGCGCGACCAGCGCACGAGCTACCTCTGCATCCTCGACACCGAGACCGGCGCCAGCACGTCCGTGAGCCAGGGCTTCGGCTCGAGCGCGCTGCAGGCGAGCGTCTGGACGCCGTAAGGCCGACCAGATCGTCCTCGGTGTCTCGGTGCGAGACCGGATTGGAAAGCGGTATGCGGCGGAATCCGATCTCGAGCCGGTTTCACACAGAGGACGCAGAGGACACAAAGATCGGATGAGGGGTTGGGTCGGTTGATTTCGAAAATGAAAAAGCCGCGCTCTTCAGCGCGGCTTTTCGTACAGCGAGAAAGGTTCTCGCGAGTGAAAGGATGCTTACTTCGACGCGGCGTTGAAGTTCTCCTCGGCCTTGTCCCAGTTCACCACGTTCCAGAACGCGGTGATGTAGTCCGGGCGGCGGTTCTGGTAATTGAGGTAGTAGGCGTGCTCCCAGACATCGAGGCCGATGATCGGCTTGCCTTCGATGCCGGCGACGGCCTTGCCCATCAGCGGGCTGTCCTGGTTGGCGGTCGAACCGACGGCGAGCTTGCCGTCCGCGCCGACGTAGAGCCAGGCCCAGCCGGAGCCGAAGCGGGACGCCGCGGCGGTGGCGAAGGCGGCCTTGAACTTGTCGTAATCGCCGAAGGTGGCGGTGATCGCCTGCGCCAGCTTGCCCTTCGGCGCGCCGCCCTTGCCGGGTCCGATGATCGTCCAGAAGAACGAGTGATTGCTGTGGCCGCCGGCGTTGTTGCGCAGTCCGCCGCGGATGGCCTCGGGCGCCTTGCCGAGGTCGGCGATCAGCGCGTTGACGTCGAGCGCGGCGAGGGCCGGGTGATCCTTCAGGAGGGTGTTGGCGTTGTTGATGTACGCCTGGTGATGCTTGCCGTGATGGATCTCCATCGTCTTGGCGTCGATGTGCGGCTCCAGCGCGTTCGGGGCGTAGGGCAGTTTCGGGAGTTCGTAGGCCATGGTCGTATGTGTGGTTATGGGTTGAAGGAAAAGAGGTTCAACGATGCGTGCCCTCGCGCCGGGCGTCAACCTCCCCAACGAAAAAGCTGCGGCGGTTTCTGTCACAGAGGCCGGGCGATGCGATTGGTTCCTCGGCAAAAAATTTTCATCTGGAACTCAGGAAATCAGGAAACGGAGACGACCCGCTCAGAGTCTCGCGCGGAGGCGCGGAAACGCGGAGGTCTGTGGTTCGAGGTAGGGGCGTCCCTTGGGACGCCCGGGTTCCCGGTTGGCCGAGCGAACGGGCGTCCCAAGGGACGCCCCTACCTCGAACCGCGACCGGATCGGAAGTTTGCACCCTCCGTTTCCTGATCTCCTGAGTTCCAGATAACCATCTTGGTCTTTCCCCTTGACGTTCTACAGGAGAGGCCATTTTCCTCCTTCCTGTAGAACATCTAGGAGGAGGAAATTTTTATGGCCAAAGAAAAACCCGATCTGCTCCAGGGCACCCTGGACATGCTCATCCTGAAGGCGCTCCAGCTCGAGCCGATGCACGGCTTCGGCATTTCGGTGCGCATTCGCCAGATGTCCGACGAGGTCCTGCAGGTGGAGCAGGGCTCGCTCTATCCCGCGCTCTACCGGCTCGAGGACCAGGGCTGGATCAAGGCGGAGTGGGGCGTCTCGGAGAACAACCGCAAGGCGCGCTTCTACGAGCTCACCGCCGCCGGCCGGAAGCAGCTCAACGCCGAGACCGAGAATTGGGCCCGCGTCTCCGCTGCGATCAACCTGATCCTGAAAACCGTCTGAGCGTTTCGTTTTCCTCGTCCCGCCGGTCACCCCACGATGAGGCTGTTCCAGAAATTCCGCGCGCTTTTCCGCCGATCCGATCTCGACCGCGAGATGGCGGAGGAGATGCAGGCGCACGTCGACCTGCAGGTGCAGGCCAATCTCGCGGCCGGCATGACGCCCGCCGAGGCGCAGGGCGCGGCACGGCGGCAGTTCGGGCATCTCGACGGCATCAAGGAGGCGGCGCGCGATCAACGCCGGTTCCGCTGGGTCGAGGACATCGCCCAGGACCTGCGCTACGGCTGGCGGCAGCTGCGGAAGAATCCCGGTTTCACCGCCGCGGTGGTGCTGACGCTCGGGGTGGGGATTGGCGCGTGCACCGTGATCTTTGCCGCCGCGGACAGCATGCTGCTGCGTCCGTTCGCCTATCCGGAGGCCGACCGGCTGGTGATCATCCGCGAGCTCCGGCCGCCGAATGCCTCCGATTTCAGCGTCTCCGCGGGCGGTTACTTCGAATGGCGGAAAC
>CALFNJ010000176.1 GCA_937902865.1 uncultured Opitutaceae bacterium | reverse complement strand
CATCGGCCACAATCTCGAGCCCGGCGACGCGCTCGCCGGCTGCGTGCCGACCAACGGCCAGAACGAGATCATCCTCATCAGCCACAAGGGCCAGGCGGTCCGGTTCAACGAGGATGGCCTCCGCGACCAGGGCCGCGCCACCGTCGGCGTCACCGGCATGCGCTTCAAGTACGAGGGCGACTTCGTCAAGGCGATCGAGGTCTGCGATCCGAATTCGCGCCTGCTCGTCGCCCGCGAGGACGGCATCGGCAAGCGCACGCCGTTCGAGGATTACCGTCTCACCAGCCGCGGCGGCTCGGGCGTCATCGCCATCGACCTGCCCGAGGACGGCTCCGTCAACGTCGCCGGCGCGCTCAGCGTCCACGACTCCGACGAAGTCATGCTCCTCACCGCCAAGGGCCAGAGCATCCGCACGCGCGTCCACGAGATCCGGGAAACCGGCCGCGGCGCCAAAGGCGTGAAGCTCGTGACCCTCGCCGACGGCGACAAGCTCCTGGGCATCGCCCGCATCGTCGAGACCGAGGAGGAAACCAGCGGCAGCGAGCCGCCCTTCACTCCGCCGGCGGCCCCGCCCGCCGCGAGTTAATCGCAGCTCTCACCCGTTCACTCTCAAAGGCGCCGGATTTCCCGGCGCCTTTTTTATGACCGTGGTTCGATGTAGGGGCGTTCCTTGCGGACGCCCATTCGCGTCGCCTACCCAAACGGGCGTCCGCAAGGAACGCCCCTACATCGAGCTTCAAAACCACGGGGGGACGCGACATCCCGGTCGCGTGGCTCGCGATCAGAAGGTGGGGCGCGTTATCCCTAACGCGCCGGTTCGACTCCGTCAGTCGTGAAACGCGGATAACCATTTCGGCGCGTTAAGGATAACGCGCCCCACCCTCAGACCGGCCCTACCCTCAGATCAGCCCACCCTCAGGCCCGGTTCCCCGCCCTCAAACCCCGCGGCCTTCCTTGAACCCCGCCGCCTGATAATGCACCCAGCCCGACGGCATGGTGCCGGCGGCCACGGCCGCCTTCACGTCAGGATAACGCTCGAGGTATGCCTTCTCCGGAAAAGTCCGACCACCCGTCGTGAACGATTCCGGCGGCAGCGTCACCGACTGCCGCAGGCGCCGCATCCAGTAGCCGCGGTGCAGCGGCGCCAGGTCGCAGTTCAGCTTCCGGCAATCCCCCTCGCCATAGTAATGACAAACCAGCGAATTCCGCGTGCGGTTCTGGTCGTTGATCGCGCCGCCGCCGTGGACCAGATCCGAGTGCCAGATGAACACGTCGCCCTTCTTCGCGAGGAAGATCTTCTCCGGGATGCCGCGCTCCTTCATCTGCGCCTCGATGTAGGCCGTCCAATTCGGCATTTCCCCGGGACCCGCGTGCGGCGTGCCGTCCTTGAAGCGGAAAAGGGGAATCTTGTGGCTGCCGGGATAGTAAACCAACGGACCTGAATCCGGATGCGCATCCTCGAACGCCGTCCAGGTGGCGATCAGCGCATGATCCGTCTGCGGAGTCATGTAGAGCGAATCGATGTGCTTCGGCTGGTTGCTGCCCTTCTGGAAATTGAGGCTGTTGCACAGCACCGCCGGCTCGCGCAGGAGCAGCGCCAGCAATTCGGACAGGTCCTTGTCCAACGCCAGCTCCCGCACCTCCGGGCTCAGTAGATAGAAATCGTTGAACTTGAACCGCCGGGTCTCGCGACCATCCGCATCGGCCCAGAACGTGCGCTGTCCCGTGGCGAGATTGTCGACCACCACCTCACGCGGCTGCTGTTCGATCAGGCGCGCAATCGCCGCCAGCACCATGTCGATCCGCTCGCGCGAGAAATATCCGGTCAGGGCCAGATAACCGTCGCGATCAAACTGTTCCCGCAGCGCCGCCAGGTTCGAATAGTCGGGAGAAGCCATGTCCTCTTAAAAAATCCACGCCAGTCCGCCGCAAGCCCGAAGCAAGTCATCCCTCGATCAATCTTATCTGGAACTCAGGAAATCAGGAAAAAACCAATCCATCTGCCTTCTTCGGTCAGGAGCTGGTTTCGGAATGAACCACCGAGGCACAAACGCACGAAAAGGATCAGACCGCCCCGAATTGTTCGGGGATCGATCTTCGTGTCTTTGTGCCTTGGTGGTGCATTCCGAAGGTTCCTGATTTTCCTGAGTTCCAGATAACCCAACCCATTCTTTCCGCCTTTCGCCCTTGCCAACGTTTTCGCCCGCGACTCATTTTGGTTTTACTCTCCGCCGCGGCACCACCGAAACCGTATGATCGGCAAAATTTCCGAACTCCTCGATCCGACGCGCATCTCCCTGCACGTACGCGCCACCAAGCGCACCGCCGCGCTCAACGAGGTGGCCCAGCTGCTCGCCGGCCATCCGGACATGCTGAATTTCGAGAGTTTCTACGCGGAGTTGCTCGCACGCGACCGGCTCGACACGACCTGCCTCGGCAACGAGATCGCCCTGCCCCACGCGCGCACCGAGCACGTGAAGGCCATCGTGCTCGCGGTCGGCCGCGCCGACACCGGGATTCCCTTCGACGCCAACGGCGAAATCGTCCGCCTTTTTTTCGTCCTCGGCACGCCCAAGACGAAGCCCGGCGACTACCTCGCCGTCGTCAGCGCGCTCTGCAAAATCCTCAAGGATCCCGCCGATCGCGCGAGTTTTCTGAGCGCTTCGACCCCTGAAGCCTTCATCGGCGCCATCGCCGCGGCCGAGGCGAAGCTAGGATTGTAGCCGCCGCCGGGCGGCGGCGGTTGAAAGTTGAAAGCATCCGGCTCCGGGGCGAACGCGACCCCGGACTCGCCTGGCTCGTCCTTCACCTTTCACCTTTCAACTTTCAACTTCGCCGCGAGCGTCCCACGCTCGCGCGCGAATGATCCGCTCCTTCATCTTCAGCGACGGCCGGCTCGTCGGCCAGGATCTCGAGCGCGAGGCGCTCCGGCTCGTGCGCGCGGACAAGGGCCTGCTCCTCTGG
>CALFNJ010000175.1 GCA_937902865.1 uncultured Opitutaceae bacterium | reverse complement strand
GGTGTACAAGCGGTTGAATCGCGCCCGCCCGCTCTCGATCCGGCGGCGCGAGGCAAAGCCGCGCGCGTAACGCAGCGCTGCCGGATGGTGGGAAAAACAGTCGCCGCCCAACGTCAAAATCACGTCGGCCTCCGCCAGATCGAAATCCCACTGCCGCCCTCCCCGATCAAAACGCGCCAGCGCGGTGTGCTGGTACCAGCGCGCCTCCGGCCACTGCTCGAGCAAGGCGTGCAATTCGCGCAGCTCCGATGGCGACGTCGTCGGCTCGGTCAGCACCGCCAGACCCGCGCCGCGCGTGCGCTGCCATTCTTCCCGGCGGGCAACGCATTCCTGCTCGAAGGTTGCCCAAGTTGCCGCCTGGCCCGCCCGCCGCGGCACGGGGGAACGATCGGGATCATACAGTCCGAGGATGGCGGCCTGCGTGACCGCATCCGTGCCGCCCAGGCTTTCCGGATGATCGGGATTCCCCTCGAGCTTGATCGGACGTCCCTGCACCGATTTGGCCAGCACGCCCCGCGCATAGCCGCACCACGGCATCGCGGTCGCGTACCAGGCGACGCCGGGAGTGATGGTTTTTTCCGGCGGCACCACATAAGGAACGATTTTTTCCGCCGGCATACGGTTGCATCCCGCCAAACCCGCAAGCGCGAGCGAGGCTCCCATCAGCTGCAGGAAATCGCGCCGGCTGACCTCCGCCGGCCAGACCGAGGCTCCCGCCGGGAACTCATCCCGACGAAGTGGAAGCGGTGATTCTTTTCCGGGCATGGCGGCTCAGTGATGGCAGGTGGAACAGTTCGTCAGCGGCCGGGCGTGCACCGGCACGAGTGTGGCCATCGTCGCACCCGCGGAGCGCGGCGCCCGGGCAAACACCTCGTCAGCCGTGACGCGCTGCGGTTCCGGATCGCGATGGCACGCCAGACAGTCGCGCATCGTCAGCGGGTGCGCTTTGGCCGTCAGGGCCATGTCCGCCACGTCGCCATGACAGCTCGCGCACGCGATGCCGTGGCTCACATGGGCCGAGTGATTGAAATGCACGTGATCCGGCAGCGTCGCCACCCGCGACCAGAGCAGCGGTGTGTTCTCCTCCGCGCTCGCCTGCACCGGCGCGAGCATCGGCGCGTCGCGAAACAGCTGCGAGTGGCAGGTCAGGCAGGTCTGGGTCGACGGCATCCCGGCGTCGGCCGACGTTTCCACCGTCGCGTGGCAAAAGCGGCAGTCGATCCGCAGCTCGCCCGCGTGATGCCGGTGACTGAAGAGCACCGGTTGCGCCGGCGCCAGCCCGACGCGATTCCAGTACGGCGAGTGATAGTACGCATAGACGCTGTATCCCGCCGCCCCGGCGACAACCGCCGCTCCCAGCAGCGCGAGTCGCACGATCGCTGTCGCCCGCGCGGAAAACGGCGGATGGCGCGGCGGCGGCCCGGGAACTGGAGGTGAAACCGACATGGCTGCGCGCGCCTCAGCTTTCCCAACCTCCGCCGAGGGCCTTGTAGAGCGCGACCAGGTGCAGGCGCACCATCGCCTCGCTCTGCGCCAGCGCATCCTCCGCCGCCAGCAGCGAGCGCTGCGCCTCGAACACCACGAGCGAGTCGACCAATCCCTGCTCGTACCGTTGGCGCGCGATCGTGAAGGCCCGGCGGTTGGCGTCGAGCGCCTCGACCCGGGCGGCGCGGGCGATCTGTTCGTTGCGGAAGCGGACCAGCGCGTTCTCCACGTCGAGCATCGCCTGCGCGACCACGCTTTCATAGCGCAGCACCGCCGCCTTCTCCGTCTCGTCGCTCAAGCGCACGTTGGTCTTCGCCCGTCCCCAGTCGAGCAGCGGGAAGTGCACGCCCGGCGTCACCGAATAATAGTGGCTCGACCAGTCGACGAGATCACCCGGCTCGCTGCTGTCGAAGCCGAAGGCCGCCGCCAGGTTGAACTGCGGCAGCAGCTCGGCCGTCGCCACGCCGATGCGCGCGGTGGCGGCGGCGACGTCGCGCTCCGCCTGACGGATATCCGGACGCCGGCGCAGCAGGTCAGATGGCAGGCCGACCGGAACCTCGGGCGGCAGCTCCGGCAGCGGCGAGGATTTCGACAGTTCCGCGGCGAGCGTCGCCGGCGGATCGCCGATCATGACCGAAAGCGCGTGGATGGAAACCCGCTCGCCGGTCTGCAACGCCGGCAGTGTCGCCTCGATGGTCGCGACTTCCGCGGTCTGCCGCGCCACCTCGAGGTCCGTGGCGAAGCCGGTATCGAATTTCGCGCGGACGATCGCGAGCGTGTCCTTTGCCACCTGCAGGTTTTGCTGCGCCAGCTCCAGTCTCCGCTGACCGGCGCGCAACTGAAGATAGGTCTCCGCCACCTCGCCCAGCAGCGTGACCATCGCTGCGCGCTCCGCCTCCTCCACCGCCTGCAGTTGCGCGGTGGCCGATTCGAGCGCGCGGCGCCGGCCGCCGAAGAGGTCGAGCTCCCACGATGCGTCGAATCCCGCCTGATAAAGATTGGTCGTCACTCCCGGCAGGCCGCCTTCGCCGAGCGGACTCGCCGGCCCGGCCGGCCGATTGCCGCCCGAAACCGCCGGCATCGCTCCGCCGGCCGGCGTCGTTGCTTCCGCGGGCGCGGCATCGGCCGCCATCCGCGCGGCTGGTTCCGCCGCGGCGGAGGGCGCCGCGCTTCCGGACGCACCGGATCCACCCGCCGGATTGCCGAACGGCAGCTCCACGTTCTCGCTCCCGTGCCCGCGGTTGTAACCGCCGGTCACGTCGATACTCGGCCAGAAACCCGACGTCGCGACGGCCCGCTGCAACCGCGCCTCGCGCACCCGCGCCGCCGCGAGCTTCAGGTCGCGATTTCCCTTCAGCGCCCGCTGGATGAGCGACTCCAGCTCGGAGTCATGAAACCGATACCACCAGCGCGTCGTGGCCTCGACGCCCGCTTCGGGACGGCTCACCAGTTTGGCGTTGTCGCCCTCTTCCGCTCCCTGCACCTCGCTGAACGCCTCCGCCATCGCCGGATTCGGCGCCGAATAATTCGGCCCCACCGAACAACCTGAAACGCCCAGCAGCAGCAACAAGGTGGCCGCCGACCTCCGGGCGGCGGTGCTGGAGATCGCACAGCCAAGCCACCGTCGCCCGGAGGTCGACGGCCACCCTCGATCAATCTGAGATGTTTTCATCGTCATCGATTGCTTTCAGTGGGCCGCGGCGGCCTCCCCTTTGGTCGAGCGCAGGATGAACGCCACCGGCACGGCGGCCGCGGCCACGATCGTGAGGAACCAGAACAGGTCGACGTAGCTGAGCATCGCCGCCTGGCGCGTCACGAGCGCGTTGACGGAGCCGAGCGCGTCCCAGGACTGGCCCTGCCACGCGGACGCATAGGGCGTGACGGATTCGGACAGCCGGCTGTGATGAAACTGCGTGCGATTGCCGAGCAGCACCACGGCGACCGAGATGCCGAAGCTGCCGCCGAGATTGCGCATGGTGTTCACCAGCGCCGAGGCGTTGTTGTTCTTGCCCGGTGGCAGGCCCGCATACGCCACCGCCGAGATCGGCACGAAGAGGAAGGGCAGCCCCACCGCCTGCAGCACCCGCGCCCAGGCCGCATGCTCGAAGGTGATGTCGGTGTTGAACCCGCGGAGGTGATAGCAGCCGATCGCCTCGATCGTCAGACCGAACGCGATGAGATACTTCGGTGGCACGTGCCGCACGACGTTGCCCACCAGCGGCATCATCAGCAGGGTCGCGATGCCTCCCGCCGTCAGCGCCATGCCGGCCTGCGTCGCGCTGTAACCCATCATCTCCTGGAGAAATCGCGGGATGACCTGCGTCGTGCCGATCAGGATGAAGCCGGTCACGAACATCACGACCAGTGCGGCGCTGAAGTTTTTGTTCTTCATCAGCGGGAGGTCGACGATCGGGTCGTCCTGCCCCAGTTCCCAGATCACCAGGAATGCCAGCGAGCAGACGCAGACGATCGTCATCGCCAGGATGAACGGAGACGCGAACCAGTCGTCCTCCTGCCCCTTATCGAGCACGATCTGCAGCGCGCCCAGCCCCACGGCGACCAGCAGGAAGCCGAGGTAGTCCACCCGCACGCCGCCGCGCAGCATCCGCTCGCGATCCCGCTGCACCGCCGGGGGATCGACGAGCACCGAACTGGCGAGGAACAGCGACGTCAGGCAGACGGGCACATTGATGAGAAAAATCCACCGCCAGGAATAATTGTCCGTGATCCAGCCGCCGAGCGTCGGCCCGAGCGTCGGCGCCACGACGACCGCCACGCCATAGAGCGCAAACGCCTGGCCGCGCTGCGCGGGTGGAAACGTGTCAGCGAGGATCGATTGCTCACTCGGCGCGAGCCCGCCGCCGCCCAGGCCCTGCAGGATGCGAAAAAAGATCAACCAGCCCAGCGACGGCGCCAGACCGCAGCAGAGCGAGCTCACTCCGAACAGCGCGACGCAGCTGAGATAAAACCGTTTCCGCCCGACCACGGTGCTGAGCCAGCCGCTGATCGGCAAAATGATCGCGTTGCTGACGAGATAGCTCGTCAGCACCCAGGTGCTTTCGTCGATGGTCGCCGCGAGGTTTCCCGCGATGTGCCGCAGCGAGACATTGGCGATGCTCGTGTCGAGCACCTCCATGAACGTCGCCATCGACACGATCACCGCCACCAGCCACGGGTTGCGGTCGCCGGCGGCCGAGCGTTCGAGGGAGAAGGAAGCAGCGCGCGCCATAAATGCCCCGGTTTCGCGCGCTGGTTCCTCCGGTTCAGCGAACCGTGACTTTGACCTCCACCGACATGCCCGGACCGAGGCGCCGCTCGGGATCGTCGGGCACGTGTTCAAACACGATCTTCACCGGCACGCGCTGCACCACTTTCACCCAGTTGCCCGTGGCGTTCTCCGCGGGAATCGAACTGAACGTCTGCCCGGTGCCCGGCTGGAAGCTGTCGATCCGGCCCCGCAGTTCCATGTCCGGATAAGCATCGATCTTGATCTCCACCGGCTGCCCGCGCCGCATGTGCTGCAGCTGGGTTTCCTTGAAGTTGGCGGTGACCGAGACGTCCCGCGGCACGACCGCCATGAGCGGCGCGCCGGCCGGGATGTAGTTGCCCGGCGCCACGTGCAGATTCGCGACCCGGCCATCCACCCGCGCCTTCACCTGCATGTAGGAAAGATTGAGTTCCGCCTCGTGCACCTGCGCCTCCGCGCTCGCACGCATCGCATCAGCGGCTTTCAGCAGGCTGTCCGCATAACCGAGCTGCGCCACGACCGCGGCGACGCCCTGCTTCGCCGCGTCGACCTGCGCCGAGGCGTTGCGCTGTGCAGCCGACGCGCTGTCCCACTGCTGCTGCGCCACCGCGCCGGCGTTCTCCGCTTTCAGTCGGTTCAGCCGGTCCAATTCCTTGCCGGTGTTTTCCGCCGTGGTCTCCGCAGCGGTCAGACGAGCCTTCGCCTCTTCGAGCTGGGCAGCGAACACCGCGTGCTGCGCCCGGGCCTGGTCGGCCTGGGCCAAGGCCTGCGCACCCGAGGCGCGCGCCTGCGCGATCTTCGCCTCGTAATCG
>CALFNJ010000174.1 GCA_937902865.1 uncultured Opitutaceae bacterium | reverse complement strand
GAAAAATCGGCACGGGCACCTCGCCGAATTTCCACAGCACGAAGAACGTCTGGAAATACTTCTGCTGCACCGCCCAGACGCCGAGGTTCACCTGGTCGAGCGTCGCCGCGAAGATCAGGATGATCGACAGCGCGAGCAGCACCACCGTGAGCCGCAGCGATACGAAGAAGTCCCGGAATTGGCGGATCAGGGGATTCATGGCTGGTCCGCGGGCTTCAGGCTTTTGATGAAGGCTTCAAACGCCGGCTTTTCCCGGGTGATAAGCGCATCGCTGGACGGCCCGAGCTTGAAAAACCAGGTCGCCCCCGCGTACGGCACGATCGCGCCGAGCATGCGGACCGACGGACCGGCGCCCCCGCCGAAGTCGGCGTAGGCGATGTGCAGGCCGTTCGCTTCCAGGCGCGTGATCGCCTTCTCCTCATCGGCCTCCGCCAGCGGTTCCAGATGCACCTGGTTGCGCCAGCGATTGATGTTGGCCAGCTCGCCGCCCGTGGAGTTCGGGAACGCGGTCACGGAAAGATCACCGTCCGCACCGGCACCGTTGCCCGGCACGACATAGGTCGCCTTGCGCATCGCGGACGGCGCCTTCGCCACCCAGCCCGCCGGGGCGGTCCAGGTCAGCTCCGGGCCCGAGGCGGTGGGAACCGCCGTGTTCGCCATCGACGAACCGGCCGCCGCGCCGGCGCCCGCTCCCATGCCATCCGAAGCCGCCGCCGCTCCGGCGGCCGGCGGCATGGTCATCACCGGATCCTTCTCCTTCGGCACGCGATAAGACGCCACCTTGGCCTCGCGGCACGCGGCCAAGCCCAGGCACAGCGGCAGCAGGAGAAGCATCAGGCGGGCAGGACGGGGAGACATGAAGGAGCGCACCGTCTCACCGTCCCCGGGAAACTTCAACCCTATCCACCCCCTGAAACGCCCTGGTTCGCGCATATTAGCAGGCATGACGGCCTTCGAAAGACTGAGATACATCAGTTCCGATGAGAGTCCATGGGGACGCGACCTCCCGGTCGCGTTCGGACAGCGACCGGAAGGTCGCCGCCCCAGTTCGACCCGCATCGGAATTTCACCACAGAGACACAGAGGCACAGAGCCGGATCGATCTGATTCCGTTCTCTGTGTTTCCGTGCCTCTGTGGTGAACCTTCCGACGGTTTTTCGTTCGGCCCCTGCCGCTTATTTCAGCGCCGAGCGCGGGAACGAGAACTGATGCGCTCCCGCCGCCAGCGCCACCTTCGTGCCGGCACCGCTCGAGCCGGCGACCGCCTTGCCGCCTTCGCGGACTTCGCTCGCCGCCACCGGCAGCACGAGCGTCGCCGTGGTGTTCGGCGGCACGATCACGTCGTAAACCATGCGGTCGTTCTCCACGTGCCAGTGCGACGAAATCAGACCGTAGGGCGTGTCGAGCGTGCCTTTGACGTGCGTCAGCTTGCCCGTGAACTGCGGCGCGAAGGTGAAGTGCTTGTAGCCGGGCTGCGCTTCATCGAGCTGGATGCCCGCGGCGCCGGAATAGAGCCACGCCCCGACCGAGCCGAGCGAGTAGTGATTGAACGAGTTCATCGCGGAATCCTGGAAACCCTTCTCCGGCGTCCAGCCATCCCAGCGCTCCCAGATCGTCGTGGCCCCGTTCTTCACCGAGAAGAGCCAGGACGGATAGGTGTCGGTGAACACGAGCTGCCACGCCAGGTCCGACCGGTTGATGTCGGTCAGCATCGGGCAGATCATGCCGACGCCCACGAAGCCCGTGGTCAGGTGGCCGCTCTGCGCCACATCGTCCGCCAGCCGCTTCGCCACGATCGGGCGGAGATTTTCCGGCAGCAGGTCGAACTTCAGCGCCAGCATGTACGCCGTCTGGGTGTTGCCCGTGCGCGGCGCAGCTGCCCCTTCCGGCGCCGCCGGCGCGGCCGCCGCGCCTCCGCGACCACCGCGCATGCCGCCCGGCGCCGTGATCGAGCCGTCCGCGCCGACATAGGCCGCGTTGAACGCCGCCACGATGTCCGCCCGCAACTTGGTGTACTTGGCCGCATCCTCCGTTTTGCCGAGAATCGCCGCGGCCTTCGCCACGATGTTGGCCGAGTTGGCGAAATACGCCGTGTCCACGATGTTCGTCGGAGTCGGCTTCGGCGCGAGGTGGTCGCCCACTCCGCCGCTCAGGATCAGATTGGCGGACGAACTCCGGCAGTAATCGACCCACTTCGCCATGTGGTCGTAGTTGGCCGATAGAAAGGCTTTGTCGCCGTACGCGGTGTACATCGTCCAGGGGATGATGACGCCCGCGTCGCCCCAGACCGGCCAGGAGTTGTTCTGGTTCGCGCGCGGCGAAACCGTGGTGAACTCACCCTTCGGTCCCTGGGCGTCGTTCACGTCCACCATCCACTTGGTGAAGAAGCCCGCGACGTCCGCATTGCGCGAGGCGGTCGGCGCGAACACCTGCGCGTCGCCCATCCAGCCGAGGCGCTCGTCGCGCTGCGGACAGTCGGTCGGCACGCTCAGGAAATTGCTGCGCTGGCCCCAGACGATGTTCGAGAAAAGCTGGTTCAGGTCCTTGTCCGAGCTCTCCCACGTTCCCGTCGCCGGGTTGTCCGAGCCGACCACGATGCCGCGGATGTCCGCGTCCGTGAGTTCGCCCGGATAACCGGCGATCTCGACGTAGCGGAAACCGTGGAAGGTGAAGTGCGGCTCGAAGGTTTCGCGGCCGTGGCCGCCGAGGGTGAAGGTATCGATCGACAGCGCAGTGCGGAGGTTCTCCGCGTAAAGCGTGCCGTCGGCGTTGATCATCTCGGCGTGGATCACCGTGATCGTGGTGCCGGCCGCACCGCGGGCAGAGAGACGAACGTGTCCGACCATGTTCTGGCCGAGATCGACGACCCAGACGTTGCCGCGATGCGTGATCTTCTTCGGCGCGAGCTCCATCAACCGGCGCACCGGCGGGCCGCGCTGCGGATCGAGCACGATGCCATCATGCGTTTCCGGCACCGCCGCGCCCCAGCCGCTGTCGTTGAAGGAGGGCTGGTCCCACGCCACCGTGCGGCGGCCGTCGATGACTTCGCCAAGCTGCTGGTCGGCGCCCACGATCTCGCCGGCGCCGCCCTTCCAGGACTCGTCGGTGGCGATCACCTCACGCGAGCCGTCGGCATAGGTGATCTCCAGCTGCGCGCTAAAGAGAGGATGGGTGCTGACCTTCGCGTACTGCGCGAGGCCCATCCAGCCGAGGCGGCCGGCGAACCAGCCGTCGCTGAGCAGCGCCCCGACGGCATTCGCGCCCGGGACGAGGAGCTTGGTGACATCCGCGGTCTGCACCATGACGCGCTTGTTGTAATCCGTGAACCCGGGGTCGAGCTGGTGATCGTTGACCCGCTGGCCGTTGATCGACGCCTCGTACACGCCGAGCGCCGTGGCATAGAGCCGGGCCTTCGCGACCGGGCCCTTCACCGTGAAGCTCTTCCGCAGATAACGGCCGGGCCCGATCGAGCCGCCGGCATTTTCCGAAATGTCCTTCGTGTGATACTGGCCGAGCACCGTGGCTTTCGCCCAGGTCGAGTCGTCAAACGCGGCCGCATACCACTCCGCCCCCGGAGCCGCCGCCGCCTTCCAGCTGGCGTCCGTGTCGAAGGTGATGTGCTGCCCGCCCTCGAGCTCGATCACGCCGTGCGCCGCGATCGCGTTGCGTCCGCCGCCCCCACGTGCACCGCGCGCCGCGCCCGAGCCGACGGCGATGATGTTCTTGCCCGGGACCAGATGAGGGCCGAAATCCGCGTGGAACGGCGCCGTATGGCTGGTGCTGCCCTGCCGGGTGGGATGACCGTTGACGTAAAGCACCAGCAGGCCGTCCGCCGCCGCGTCGATCGTGGCGCTGAGCACCTTGGCTCCAGCTGGCAGCTCGAGCGTGAAACGCGCCGCGGCCGCCTGGTTGGACGTCGAGCCACCCGAGATCCATGAAGCGGCATTCAGCGCCGGCTGCATCATGTCGTAGCGTGGCAGATCGGCAGTGATCCAACGGCCTTTCCATTCCGTCGTCGGCGCCAGCAGGCCGAGCTCAAACGATGCCGGCTGGCTCCAGGCGGAGGCCACGCCGTCCTTGTCCCAGATCTTCACCTGCCAGAAAACCTGCGCCCGCGAACCCAGCGCCTGGCCGCCCCACGGCACCAGCACGGACTGGTCCGACGTCACCTTGCCCGAATCCCAGAGCGTCGGCTGATTCGCCGTCAGCCCCGCCGCGGTCGCCGCCGCATGGATCTGATAGGCAGTCTGCCCCTCGCCCGCGCGGTCCGAGTGAAGCTTCCACGACAGACGGGGCTGGGCCTCGCCGATGCCGATCGGGTTGGTCTCATGCTCCGTGGTGAGTTCGCCGAGGCGAACCGGGGAAACGCTTTGGGCCTGGAGCAGGCTGGCCGCAAAGAACGCAGTGAACAGGGCGACAAATCGCGTGATCATGGGGGGAGGACTTCGGGGGTGATTCCCACGGACGGATTGTCCGCGGGAAAAAGTGACTCGCCCATCATGAACGCCTGATCCGGCCGACGGCAAACCCCGATCCGCCGATCATTCGGAATCGGAGGGTGTCACGCGAAGACGCGAAGGGCGCGAAGTAGGGCAGGTCTTTGACTTGCCTTATAAACGCCCAGTCCGCTCTTGAGCTCGCACAAGCGTGCCGCTGATTCCTCCGATTCAGAGGAAAGCGGGTCGAAGACCCGCTCTACTTCGCGCCCTTCGCGTCTTCGCGTGACACCCTCCGGCTTTCCGCACGCAAAAAAAGCCGCCGCTGGAAACCAGCGGCGGCTTGGAAGCTTGAAAACGCGTTTCGCGCGTCGGGTTTATTTCTTCACCGCGAAGGCCACGGAGTACTGCGTGTTCTCCCACATGACTTTCAGGATGCCGCCACCGGCCGGGTTGGCCTGGAGCGCCAGCGTCAGCTCGTCGATCTGCTGGTCGAGCGTGTCCTTCTTCATGTCCACGCGGCCGAGGTCCTTGGTCTCGTCGACCGGGATGCCCCACTTGCCGATGCGCGTGCTGATCGCGAGCTTGGTGACGCCGTTTTCCGACGGCACGAGGTAAAGCGTGTAGGCCTTGCCGCCTTCGATCGTCACGCCGCCGAGGTCGAGCGGCTGCTCGGAAATGATCGTCGTGGCTTCGTCGGAGCCCAGGCGCCAGGCCTTCTCCCACGGCACGAGCGTGCCCCAGACTTTGCGGATCGCGCCGCTCTTCGGGTCCTTCGAGAAGGGCCGGCCGTAGGTGATCGTGACGCGCGGACCGCCGCGACCAAGCGTGGTGCTGATGGTTTCGTGCGGGCTGACGCCTCCGCTGGAGGCGACTTTGGCGGCAGGCATGTCGGCGGCGAAAGCCGGGCCGGCGAGGAGCGAGGCGAGGAACAGGACGGCGGTGAGTTTACGCATGGGGAATGAGGGGTGAGTAGGAGGGGAAAGCTGGGGTGGGCGCCAAGGCCGGGCGAGCAAAAATCAGCCCCGGGAAGCCGCGCAGACCCGCCGGTAAAGTGCCTCATATTGCGGCAAAATCGCCTCAGCCGAAAACCGCTGCGCCGCCCGGGTCTTCGCGGCCTGTCCCAGGGCTTTCCGCCGCGCGGGATCGGCGATCAACGCCTCCACCGCGCGCGCCGTCGCGGCGGTGTCGCCAAAGGGGACCAGCTGGCCGGTCACGTTGCTTTCGAGCACTTCCGGAATGCCACCCACCGCCGGCGCCACGCTCGGGCAGGCGAAGCAGGCCGCCTCGAGGATGCTCAGGCAGAAGCTTTCCATTTCCGAGGTGAACAACGCCAGGTCCGCCGCCTGCAGGTAATCTTCCACGTCCACGACCTTCTCGCGGACGATCACACGGTCCTCGATCCCGAGGCGGCGCACCTCATCCCGGAAGGGCGCGAAATCCGCACCCGCCAGGATCACGAGCTTGAAGGAATCACGCGGCCGGATTTCCGCCGCGGCTTTCAGCAGCAGGTCGATGCGCTTCGGCGGACGGAGGTTTGAGAGGTGGATCATCATCGCCTCGCTCTCCTTCAGGCCGAGTTCATTCCGGACTTCGGCACGCGTCCGGCGCGGCGAACGCGGCACGAAGAAATTATGGATCACGTCGATCGGACGCTCGATCGCGAGCAGGTCCTGCGTTTCGCGGCGCAGATACTCCGACACGGTCGTGATCGCGTCCGAGCTCGCCAGCGCATGCCGGATCGCCGGGCCATAGCCCGCGTCGCGGCCGAGCAGCGTCGTGTCGGTCCCGTGAAGGGTCGTGACCACTCGCGGCTGCTGGCTGGCCGGCAGCATCGAGCGCGCGAGCAAGGCCGCGGTCGCGTGCGGCACCGCGTAGTGCACGTGCAGCACGTCAAGGCGGTGATCGCGGCTGACCTCCGCCATCTTCACCGACAACGGCAGCGTGTAATCGGGATATTTGAACAGCCCGTAGTCGTTGATCACCACGGGATGAAATTTCAGGCGCGGTCCATCCGCCGGAATCCGGAACGGCCGCTCGTAGCTGATGAAGTGCACTTCATGCCCGCGCCGCGCCAGTTCCTCCCCCAGCGCCGACGCCAGAATCCCGCTGCCGCCCACCGACGGGTAGCACGTGATGCCCACCTTCAAAGGACGTTCCCCACTCATTTTTCTCCTCCGCTGCCTCCGCCCTTTTTCCCCAAAAACCTCCGTCCCGACCCAGGCAGCATGTCACGTAATACGTGACATGCTGCCTGGGCGGAGTGGGCGTGAAAACGGGAAGGCGGCCTCATTTGCAGGGCAAAAAGGGGCGGAAAAAGGAGGACCTCAGAACTGACGCGCGGCCCGGCCCAAAGTCGCGAGCGAATCAAACACCAGCGCGTCGTTCGCAAACAGCGGAATCGCCCGCTCCACGCCGGCGCGCAGGCCGTTCAGCTGGGCGCGGGCGAGCTGCAGTTCGACGTAGTTGCGCGTCGCCATCTGCGACGCGTGGGCGCGCATAGCGGCGGTCCAGGCGGCGAGCGCTTTCGGCGCCGAGACGTCGATCAGGATCCGCGCCTGGTCCGTCGGCTCCGCGTCTGGCGTCACGGCATAGAAAAACAACTGCCCGACCGCATGCGGCTTCAGCGCGCGGAGTTCCTTCAGGCCACCGTAGCGCGCCAGCCGGGCCGCGTCGCGCACGAGCCGGCCGAGCTTGGAGTGATCGGGGTGCTGATTTTCGACCAGAGTCGGTGCGAGGATCACACCGGGACGCACCCGGCGGATGATGCGCGCCAGCTTGATCGCATGCGCCGCCCGGATTTCCAGATGCGCGTCGCCGTCGAGCTGGAGAAATTCCGCGGTCGCACCCAGCAGCTTCGCGGCCTGCCTGGCTTCGCGCGTGCGCACGACGGGCGTGCCGCGCGTGCCTGCCTCCCCTTTCGAGCAGATCACGAAATGCGCGGCGCGCCCGCCCTCCGTTTCGCGCGCGATGACCGCGCCGCAGCCAAACTCGATGTCGTCGGGATGCGCGCCAAAGGCCAGCAGCGGGGCGGGATCAGGCAGGGAGCTCGGTGTAGGCTTCATCGGAGCGGTCGATCGGGTCGCGGTTGACGAATGTGATGTCCGGCGCGTCGGCGCGATTGAGGTAGGCCTGCTCGCCGGCGCCGGCGATGTAGTGCGTGCAGTGCAGCACCGATTGCATCCAGCGCAAGCGCGAGTCGCGGGTCGGGCTGACCTGGGTCTTCGTGAACTCCGCCGCCGGCAGCGTCGTGTACGCTTCCCCGCCCTCGTGCAGCTTGAGACAGCCGTCCATCCAACGCGCCCGCACGACCTCGCCGCCATGCGGCACGTCGACGAAGAAATCCGTCACCGCGCAGGCCGCGCCGCGGACCGCCGGATCGCTCGAGCGCACGACGCGCACGTTTTCCAGCAGCCCCATCCGGCGATAAACCTCGAGGCAGAAGTCCGCCACGTTCGCCGACTCCACCGTTTTGAACGCCGTCAGCGCCGCCGGCTCCACGTAGGCGCCGAGCTGCCGCGCCGTGTTTTCGCGCCAGCCGGCCGGAATGCGCTTCAGGTTCAGCGGGGAGAATTTCCGCTGGAGCTTGTTCTCGAACGCGAAGCAGCAAGGGAAGCAGCGAGGGAAGCAGCAAGGGAAGCAGCAAGGGAAGCAGCAAGGTACGGGCCGTTGCCCGAGGGAGGCGGCCTTAAGAGAAGGGACGTCATCGTGATCGAGATCCGGCGTCGTCAGTTCCTTGGCGGAATGGCAGTAGGGGTCGGCGCACTGGCGATCGGCCCACACTTGCGGTTCCTTCTTGCTGCCGACCCGCCAGACGCCGGTGTCGCGGCCGCCGCCGGTCTTCCTGCGAAACGGCAGGTGTTCCGAACAGGTCATTCGAACAACTGCGACGGTGCCTGCGGACACCTCATCGAGGTCGCCGACGGGCATCCGGTCATGGTCAAGGCCGCGCCC
>CALFNJ010000173.1 GCA_937902865.1 uncultured Opitutaceae bacterium | reverse complement strand
TATGATTGTAGATCTGCGCCAGCACTTCATCGGAGGGCTGGGGGTTCACGAACATGAACGTGCAGTCGCCGCAGCGGCAGATGCGGTACCCGGCGTGGGAGAAGGCGTAGGCGATGCGTTTTCCCGAGCAGATCGGACAGCTGCGATGTTGCATGCGGCTAGGCGCGACGGATTGACCCGGGGAAAATCTTCATGAGCGGCTGGAACCGTCCTTCATGCGGCCAGCCCCTCCTGAACGCTACTCTTTTTTCCCGCCCTTTCCCGGTCATGGGCGACCTTGCGCTCCGTCCGACGTCCGCGACTCGCCGGGGCCGGTTCACCCTCCTTCAAATCAATTTCAGCCATTCGGATTTCTTACAGGAGGAAGACCGAGGCGGACCGAGATCGGAATTCCGACCTC
Organism: uncultured Opitutaceae bacterium; assembly: GCA_937902865.1. Lineage (GTDB taxonomy): Bacteria > Verrucomicrobiota > Verrucomicrobiia > Opitutales > Opitutaceae > CAIUWA01. The sequence goes on along the minus strand of CALFNJ010000173.1, from coordinate 8,011 downwards.
TTCCGGCCTCGGATCGTCTCGGGTCAAAGACTCCGGGTATTTCTTCTATCCTGGTGTAGCAGCCGTCGTGAGGCGGCTGGGTTTGGGAGCTTGGAACCACAGCCACGCGCCGCCGCCGACCAGCGCCAGAAGGCCGACCGCGCCAAGGAGGAGCGCCGCGGTGAAATACTCCGGCCAGTAGGAGAACCGGATTTCATGCCGGCCCGCGCCGTCGATCGCGACGCCGCGGAAGGCATGGTTCACGCGGAAATAGGTCGCGGGTTCGCCGTCGACCGTGACCCGGAAATCTCCCGGATAGAACGCTTCCGTCAGAACCGCGATGCCGGGTCCGGGCGCGTCGATGACGAACGAGGTCGTGTTGGCGGTCAGATGATAATCCCGCGCGGGCCGCACGACGCGTCCGGTGGGAGAGGTGGGAAGCGCGGGCGTGTTGGCCTCGCCGTTCTGCACGGCGGCGAACGGACGTCCGTCGCCACCGCGGACCAGTCCCACGAAATCCGCCACTTGTGCATAGGACCCGAGTCGATCCGTGAAGAACGCGCGCGGCCAGGCGGTCGGGCTGGCATAGACATCGAGGTCGAGCTGCGCCAGCGGCTGGAGGCCGGGCAGGGGATGCGGCCCGCCATGGTGATCGGCCAGGTAACGGGTGACATTCAGGAGATCGTGCGCGGGAAGCAGCGTCGCGACGGATTCCTCGGGAGTGCCCTCGTCCCATTTTCCCACGCGAGTGAGGCCGAACGCGCCGGCGAGATCGAGGTAGTAGCGGTTGCGCAGCGCATCGACGCCGTAGAGGCTCTCCCAGCGCAGCGCGACGTTGTAGGTGGGCAACAGGTTGGTCTGCAGGCCAATCACGCGGAAAGGATCAGAGCCGTTTCCGGCCTCGAGTGCGGCCACGGCGGGAGACGGCGCATGGAAATCGGCGCGCTCCCCCGGGCTGAACGCGTAGTGATTGAACGACGATTGCAGGTACTGCCCGTGCCGCCACAGCAGCACGGGCAGGCCCAGCAGCAGCGCGACCACGAGCGGGTTTGGCGACCCGGTCCGGGCGGTCCAGCGCAAGCCAAGGGTCAGGGCAACTCCACCCAGGACGAGCGCCACGAGGTAGCCGTGGAAAAAGAAGCCCGTGCGCTGCCCGCGGACGGAGAGAAAAAAGGCGCCCAGCAGCACGGCAGCGAGGCCGAGCGCGGCCCAGGCGTCCCGTCGCCAGCCGGGGAGCGTGGCCCGGAGGCAAGCGGTGCGAAAGCCGCCGCCGGCGAGCAGCGCGAAGAGGATGAGCAGCGGGCAGGAGAAGGTGTTGCCCAGGTGCCAGATGTTGCCCAGGAGCGGCGTGCGCAGGATCAGCGCGGTCGGAACTAGCCCGAAGGCCAGCGCGAGCGGCCCGAGCGCGGCGAGCGCGAGGGCGAGCGCCGCACGATTTCCGCGCCAACTGGACGGGCAGGTGCACCAGGCCAGAAATCCAAGCAGGAAAAGAACGTTGAGCGCGGGAGCCACGACCCATTCGGCGGGAGTCTGCTGCCGGTAGAAGATGTCATCAAAAATCCCGATGAACCGGAATGGCGAGAGCGTCTGCGCCTGGGGCGTGTCGTATCCGGTCATCGAATGACGCAGGGCCGAGAAAAACGTCACCCAGAGCGGCGCCGCGAGCAGGACGAAAATTCCACCCGCGGCGAGCGCGAGCAGGAAGCGGCGGCGGCGCGCGCCTTCGGCCGCGGCCGGGAGCAGCCAGAGCAACAGCACGCCTGCGAGATCGAGACTGGCGAGGATCATCCACGCCTCCTTGACGGTGCCGCTGGTGAATTCGATCCAGTTGGCAAGCAGGAGACCGCCGAGCCAGCCGGCTTCGCGCCGTGCCTCGCTGGCCTGGGCGAGGCCGATCCAGCACACGAGAATCCAGGGAGCGTAGCCGACGCTGAAGTTGGCCGGATGATTGAGACGAAACGTGAAGAAACCCAGAAAGCCGGCGCCAATGGCAACCAGCACGGCCGAGGGCAGGTGTCGCCACAGCATCCACGCGGCGAGGCCCAGACCGAGGGCGAGCAATTCCCGCGCGAGGAGGAAGCGCGCGTCCCACGCCCAGGCGGCGCCATCAGCCAGGATCGTCAGCAGGTTGAACGGATCGGCGACCATCGCCTGCCCCTGGCCGAGGAGCGGCTCGCCGCCGAGATTGAAGCGATTCCAGAGCGGCCATTCGCCATCGCGCAGCAGCGCGTCGCGCTCCGCCATGGGATAGTAGAGATGCTGGAACATCAGCGCGCCGACGTCCGAACCCATCGTGTCGGCAAACTCCGCCTGGGTGGCTCGCGGCAGCGTGGGCTGCGCGCTGTAGAGCATGGGCGAGCCGTTGTTCGGGGAGACGAAACTGCGGCCGAAGAAAATCACGGGATGCGCCTGGATCGCGACCGCCGACGTCGCGGCGAGCGCGATCGCGAGGCAAGGACGCTGCCGCAGCCAGTGGCCGGCCGGCGCGAGGAGCGTGCGCAGCCGCGCGAGCAAGCCGATGTGGCTCAAGGCCAGGCCCGCGGCGAGCACGGCCAGGCCGAAGGGCAGCGCGGCGCGGCACTGCATCGTAAAAGTGAGCGGAACGAGGAGCGGCGGAGAAGCCGTGAGATCGAGGGCGGGCGGAACGGCGCCGGCCTGGACCGCGAAGGCGAGACGCGCGTCCTCCCGGGTGAGGCCGGCGAAGCCCGCGCCCGGCGCGAACTCTGCGGCGGAAAAGGTCCGGATGACATGGCCGCGGTGATCGACGATCCGGGCGTTCGCCAGCGTGAGATGCCCTGCCTGGTCGGACGGCTGCAGGCGAAAGCCACGGAACGCACCGGGCGGCATCATGAAACGGTAGACGACAGGGCGGAGCGTGATGTGCAGCGGCTGCACGGACGAATCCTCTTCGCGGAAGCCCGTGCCGGAATCCCAGGAAACGCGGGTGAAGCCCGCGGTGTCCGACGTCACCGTGACGTCGAAGAAGTAGAGATCGCGCCGCAGGGCGCTGGTGGTGAAGAGCGGCGCGGCGGCCGCGATCGCCAGGCCGAAGGCCAGCAAGACGGCCCGCGGATCGAATCCGGCCTTCGCGAGCCAGCGCATTTCAAACGAGGGCCCGGCGCCGGCGCCGCCACGAGTCGGCCAGTGGCGCCGCGACCGCCAACAGCACACCGCCGGCGGCCAGCCAGAGACTGAGGGTGAAATGCTCGGGCCAGTAGCGGAAGGTCACGTGATACGTTCCCGGATGGTCGACGTAGATGCCCTTGAAGGCGTGGTTGACGCGGAAATAGTCCGCCGGCTCGCCGTTGAGCAGCAGCTCGAAATCGCCGGGATAGTAAGCCTCGCTCAGCACGATCACGCCCGCGTTGTTGGCGGCGACGGTGAAGGAGGTGGTGTTGCTGGTGAGCTGGTAATCCGAAGCCGGCCGGATGGTGCGGTTGCCGGAAGTGTGCGGCAGGCGGGCCAGATTCTCGGGTAGCGTGGGCAGGTCTTTTTCCTGAACCGCGGCAAAAGGCCGATGGTCGGCGGCAAGAGTGAGCGCGACGAACTCGTCGGGCGTCTCGTAGCGCGTCAGGGAGTCGGTGAAGAAGGCGCGCGGCCAGGCAGTGGGACTTTCATACACGTCGAGATCGAAGCCGCCGAGCGGGCGGCGGCCGGCGAGCTCGCGCGGCGGGACCTGGTGGCCGGCGAGGTAATAGCGCACGTTCATGAGGTCCTGCATCGGCAGGGCGGGGCCGATGTCGTCCTGCGCCGGAGGGCCACCGACCCAGTCGAGGACCTTTTTCATCGGCGTGAGCTCGGCGAGTTCATCGACGTACGCATTGCGGAGGGCGTCGACGCCGTAGATCGATTCCCAGTCGAGGCGCTGGTTGTACCCCGGGAAGAGATTGTAGCCGAGCCCGACGGCTCGCGCCGGCTCGCGCCGCTGCGCGTCGATGAACTTGACCGCGGGTGAGCGGACGGAGAGATCGACGCGCACCTTGGGGTTCACCACGTAGGTGTCGAAGGGGGTCGCGAGGTACTGCGCGTGCCGCCAGAGCAGCACGGCCAGCGCGCCCGCGAGGATCGCCGCCGTGAGGCCGCGAAGCTGGCGGCGCCACGCGAGCCAGGCGAGGGCGGGGGCGAGGAGGAGGACGAGCAGCAGCGAAGGGATGTAGCCCTGGAAGAACGCGCTCTTGGGATGGTGCCGGGTGAAGCTGAAGTAGAGCGCGGCCAGGCCGGCGAGCAGCGTCACGAAAACCAGATACCGGGGGAACCCGCCCGGCGCGCGCGCCTGGCGGAAAAGCGTGGCGAAGCCGAAGCCCGCGAGCACCGACATCAGCACCAGGAGCGGGCAGGAGAACGTGTTGTCGATGTGGATGATGTTCGCGATGAACGGCACCTTGACGATCCAGGTGGCCGGGATGAGACCGAAGACCAGTGCGAACGGGAGCAGCGCGGCCGCGAAGATCGCGACGAACCGGCGGTTGGTAAAATGCTCCCGCGCGCCGATGAAGGCCCAGAGGAGACCGAGAAGCATGACCAGGTTGGAGGAAGGGTCGAAGTGCACCTCCTGCGGCCGGAGCTGGCGGTAGAAGAGATCCTCAAAAAAGCCGATGAACAGCCAGGGAGGAAGCTGCGCGGCGGAGGGAATGTCGTAGTGCGTGTGCGATTTCCGAAGCGCGTCGAGGAATGCGATCCATTGCGGCGCCATGAGGAGCGCGAAGACCACGCCGGCCAGCGCCGCCGCGGCGAGGCGTCCGAGGCGGGCCCGCCACGGCTCCGCCGCGCCCAGCACGAGAAAAACGCCCGCGAGATCGAGGCAGGCGGTGAGCATGTAGGCTTCCTTGATCGTGCCGCTGTTCATCAGCCCGGCATGGGCGACGATCAGGGCCAGAAGGCTCAGGTTGCGCGCGCGGGAGGTTCGGGCCTCGAGCAGCCAGCACCAGGCCACGAGGATCCAGGGCGACCAGCAGAGCGAAAGGATGGCCGCGTGGTTGAAGCGAAAGGCGAAAAAGCCGATGAAGACGCTGCTGACCGTGACGAGCAGCGCGGGGCCGAGCTGGCGCGCGAGCAGCCAGACCGCCAGGCCCGAGCCGAAGGCAAACAGCACGCGCATGATGATGAAGCGCGCGTCCCAGGCCCAGGTGGCTCCGTCGGCGGCGATCGTCAGCCAATTCAGGGGATCGCCGACCATCGTCTGGCCTTGGCCAAGCAGCGGAGTGCCGGCGAGGTCATAGCGGTTCCAGAGCGGAAATTCGCCGTCGCGGAACAGCGCCTCGCGTGTCAGGACGGGAAAGTAGAGATGGTCCCACATCATCGCGCCGACGTCGGCGCCGTGCGCGTCCTCGAGGTCGGTGCTGCGGTAGCCGGGCACCGTGGGAAAGGTGTCGTAGAGCAGGTAAACCGCGTTGTTCGGCGAGACGAAACTCTTGCCGAAGAAGATCACGGGATGGCACTGCACCGCGACCGCGACGAGCGCGGCGCCGAACAGCGCCCGGATCGGATGAGCCTGGGCCCACGCCACGACCCGGCTAAAGCGGCCCGCGGGATCGCGCCCGACGAACCAGCCGACGAGGAGAAGCACCGCGCCAAGGCCGATCCACACGGGGATCAACGTGCGGAAGACGAGCCTCGAGCTGGGGGCAAGTTCGAGTGGGCGGGTGAGCTTGACGCTGAGGATCGGGTCGAAGGCCCCTGGCGTGGTGACGACCTTGAGGACGCCGTTTTCCTCGGTCACGGAGGCGATTTGCTGGGCGGCGACGAAATCCGAGGGCGCGAAAGACCGGACCACATGGCCGGAGCGGTCGACGATCCGGGCGTGAGCGATCGTCATGACGCACTCACGGTCGAGCGGATCGAACCGCAGCGCCTGGCACGTGCCCATGGGCAGCGGGAACCGCTGCAGCTGCGGTTGGTTGCCGGCGACGAGGGGGAGATGGGACGAATCCTCCTCGTTGCTGCCGCGCCCGATGTCGTAGAAAAGCTGCGCGATGCCCGGGGCGCTGGACGTCAGCTCGGCCTCAAAAAAATAGAGTCCCTGCTGGGACTTCGCCGTGCTGAAAAAGGGAAGGCTCGCCGCCAGGGCGAAGAGGGCGGCGCCGACCAGCGCGAGGGGATGGAGGAGTTTCCTGATCAAGAAATTGCATTACCGCTGGCGGCGCTGGTCGGGGCAACATTCTTTGTCCGCGAGAGGTGGCGGGAGGGGGCGCTCATGAAAACCGCGGTCATCGGAGCCGGATTGGCCAAAAAAAAGCGCGCACCGGACACGAGCCGGTGCGCGCTGGCGAGCAAGCGACGAATGTGCGGGTCAATTCACCGTCAGGGTATACGGCACGTAGTTCGTCTGCAGGCTGCCGATGCTTGGATCGACGTCCGTGTCGTTGCCGACGTCGTAACCCTCGGGCGGCTGCACCGCGACGTAGAAGGTGTACGTGCCCGGCACGGTCGGGGTCCAGGAGGAGGTCTGCCAATTGGTCTGATAGGGCACGCAGAAATAATTCGTGCCCGAGGTTCCACCGACAAACGAAGGCGTCCAGGGCGTATTGACGGAAATCGTCTCGTTGCTGGAGGACGGGGCCGTCGCGGCGCCGGTGACGGTCAGATTATACTCCACATAGTTCGTCTCGAGGACACCGATGCTCGGATCGACGTCGCTGTCGTTGCCCGTGTACCCGGGCGACGGCTGCAGGGCGACGTAGAACGTGTAGTGTCCCGGAACGGTCGGGGTCCAGGAGCCCGTCTGCCAATTGGTCTGGTTGGGTACGCAGATATAGCGGGTGGTGCCACCGCTGCCGCCGGAGATGCTCGGGAACCAAGGGGTGCCAATCGTCGCGGAGTCATCGGAGGAGGACGGGGCTGTCGCGGCGATTTGGAAATCGCTGTTCGTCCCAAATCCCAGCCAGGTCGCGAAAATCGTCACGTTCGAAACGAAATGATAGCCACGCGCGGAAGCGTCGATGTTGGCCGCATTGGTCCCCACGGTGAGGAAAAAGCCGGTATAGCTGTCGGAGGCCGACGGGGCCAGTGAAGCATTGGAGGCGTTGATGGAGGAGGCGGTGTAATTGTTGAAGTGGTAATTATTCGAGGAGTCCTGCGCCGTGTAATAGATGTTGAGCGCATAGTATCCCTGGTAATGCAGGAAGGCGTTGGAGTTGGTGTTGGTGATCACTCCTCCCGATTCCGATCCCTGGGCGAAGATTTTTCCCGTGAGGCCGAGCAGCAGCAATGCGAGCATTGCGATTTTCTTAACTCCGATGGCTTTCATGTTGGTATCCGTGGTTGGATTTTGTGCTTTGGTTGACGAGCGCATCAGCGATGCGCTCGGTCCCAAGTTCCCTTCGCGGGAAATCCTCGACCACGATTATATTTACCGGATTTCCGGTAATGGGTGGCACCGACGCGCCCCGCGATGCGCGAGGGCCCGCCGCCTCGAATCTAGGAGAGATCCGGATTGTGCCAGTAGGGTGTCGGCCAGTGCGGGCGAAAGCGTTCGCCCTGCAAAATGAATCGCGTGCTGGCGGTGAACCCGTTCTGCCGCGAGTAGCGCAGGAGATCCTCCCGCGTATGCAGCCCAAGGATCTTCATGATGCGAAACCGGTGCTTTTCCACCGTGGCGGGAGAGAGAGCCATGCAACGCGCGATCTCATCGTCGTTCAGCGTGTCACCGATCAGGGCGAGGATGTCCTGCTGATGTTGGGTGAGCAGCTTGTCGAAGCCCACGGGGCTGGTCCTCCGCAGGCGTTGCGCCGAGAGGAAGGTGGAGGAGAAAAATCGCCGGCCCATCTCGATCGATTCCAGCGCGAGCTTGAAATCGCTGATGGTGGCGACGGCCTTGTCGACGAAGCCAACGAAACCGGCCTGTTCGCATTTCAACACGGTGCTGGCATCGCAGCGGCCGGAAACGGCGATGAAGCGCGAGCGGCAGCGGTTGCGTTGAATCTCCGCGGCGACGGCAAATCCGTCCATGTCAGGGAGGGGCAGGTCGAGAATCACGATTTCCGGCCTCGTTCTCAGGGTTTCGCGCACCGCCTGTTCGCAGGTCTCCGCGATG
>CALFNJ010000172.1 GCA_937902865.1 uncultured Opitutaceae bacterium | reverse complement strand
CACCGCCGTCGCCATGAAATATTCGTCCCAGGATGGGCGCTGCGGAAAGGCCGCGGCAGCTTGTGCGATCATGTCGACGGGACTGGTCGGATTACTCATGGGTCTGCGCCGAATCTGGACAGTCTCATCGGGTCCGGCAACCCTCGTCTCGTTCGGTGGCTTTTCAATTTCGCCGACGATTCGGAAAAAATCTTTCTCGTTCTCTTTCTCATCCCTCTTTCTCGATCGCTGCCGGAAAGAGAACGAGAAGGAGAAAAGACGAAAGAGAACGATTGCCCGTCCCAAGCCAAACTCGAACGCCATCCTCTTCCCAATGCTCCGCACCCTCCAGCCCGAGCTTCTCGACTCGCTCCCGCCCGACGATCCAGAGGCGCAACGCAGCCGCAGGGATCTCGTGCTGATCAATCGAATCATGGGCAACCACCGCTGGATTGTCCGGACGCTGCCAGCCCTGGTCCGGGCCGGAGAGCGCGTGCTCGAGCTTGGCGCCGGCACCGGCGAACTCGGCCAGCGGCTCGCGCATCACGGCCTCGCGAGCGATGGACTGGATCTTTCCCCACGGCCACAGGACGCGGCGCCGGCGAGTCGCTGGCATCAGTCCAACCTGCTCACGTTTCCCGATTACGCGCGCTATCCGGTGACCGTGGGAAATTTGATTCTGCATCACTTCTCCAACGACCAGCTCCACCAGTTGGGAGCGCAACTGCGCGCGTCGTCTCGCCTGATCGTCGCCTGCGAACCGTGGCGTCATCGCCGGTTTCAGATCCTGTTCAAAACCGTCGCGCCCCTGTTCGGCGCCAGCCGGGTCACGCTGCACGATGCGTCCGTGAGCATCGCCGCCGGTTTTTGCGGCGGCGAGTTGCCCGCCTCGCTCGGGCTCGACGACGGAAACTGGGATTATCGCTGCCATACGACGGCACTCGGCGCCTATCGCATGGTCGCTATCCGGCGCACATGAGTTCCCTGCGTCCGATCGAAATTGTCGGCGGCGGCCTCGCCGGTCTCTCGCTCGGCCTCGCCCTGCGGCGGGAGAACGTGCCCGTCGTGCTGCACGAGGCCGGCCGCTATCCACGGCACCGGGTCTGCGGCGAATTCATCACCGGTCTCGACGCCGGCACCATCGCCCGCCTTGGGCTGCAGCCGTTTCTCGCCGACGCCCTGCAGCATCGTGAAGTGGAATGGTTTCTCGGCGATCAATCCGTACGGACGCAGCGTCTGCCTCAACCGGCGCTCGGCCTCAGTCGTTACGCCCTCGACGCCCGGCTCGCCGAGGCGTTTGTCGCCGCCGGTGGTGATCTGCGCGTCCAAAGCCGGCTGGCCGATCCGACGCCGCAACCCGGCCGGATCCTCTCCACGGGCCGCCGCCGCTGCCATCGCTCGCCCTGGATGGGACTCAAGCTCCACGCGATCGCCCTGCCTGTGCACCGCAGCCTCGAGCTTCACCTCGGCGAGAATGCGTACGTCGGTCTGTCCCGGGTCGAGGGCGATCGGGTCAACGTCTGCGGCCTTTTCCGCCGCCGCGAACTCGCCGCGAAAAACGGGGAGATCCTGCTCGCCTACCTGCAGGCCTGCGGCCTGTCCGATCTGGCCGCGCGCCTCGGGCAAGCCGCGCGCGATCCGGATTCTTTTTCCGCCGTCGCCGGCGTCGCATTCGATCCCCGGGTTTCGTCGGACGCTCCCGCCACGCTCGGCGACGCGTGCGCCATGATCCCGCCTTTCACCGGCAACGGCATGGCGATGGCGTTCCAGGGCGCCGAACTCGCGCTTGCCCCTCTGCTCGGCTACGCGCGCGGCGAACTGTCCTGGGATGCGGCCTGCACTCGCCTCCAGCGCGATCTGCGCCGGAACTTTCGCGTGCGGCTCGCGTCTGCGGAGCTGCTTCACCCCTTCCTGCTCCAGCCGCCGCGCCAGCGCTGGCTCTCCGCCCTCACCCGCTCGCGTCTCCTGCCCCTCCGTCCGCTCTACACCTTGCTCCACTAGGCGTTCCGTCCGTCGCCTTTGGCTTTCCTTCGCGCCGTTCCTGCTTTCGCTTCTCATTGCATGTACCTGCACGCTTTGGCCACCGCCGTCCCGGCTCCGACCTACACCCAGCCGGCGTGCTGGGACATCATCCAGCGTTCCGAGATGAAGAGCCGCCTGACCAAGCGCTCGCGCCTCATCCTGCACTCCATCCTCAACGGCGACCACGGCATCGCCACACGCCACTTCGCCGTGCCCGACATCGAGCACGTGTTCGACCTCACGCCCGATCAGCTCAACGCCGCCTTCCGCGCGGAGGGACCGCGTCTCGCCGGCCAAACGCTCACGACCGCCCTCGCCCGCGCAGGATTGCGGCCGACTGACGTCGATGCGCTGCTGATCTGCACCTGCACCGGTTACCTTTGCCCCGGCCTGACGAGCTACGTCGCCGAGCAGCTGGGCCTGCGCTCCGACACCTTTCTCCAGGATCTCGTCGGCCTCGGCTGCGGCGCCGCGATTCCCACCCTGCGCGCCGCGAGCCATCTGCTCGCCGCCAAGCCGGATGCAGTCGTCGCGTGCATCGCGGTGGAGATCTGCTCGGCGGCGTTCTACCTCGATGACGATCCCGGCGTGCTCATCAGCGCCTGCCTCTTCAGCGACGGCGCTGCGGCCACGATCTGGCGCTCCACGCCGGGCGAGACTCCGCTCCGCTGTTTTGGTTTCGACACGCTCCACCGCCCGGCCGACCGCGACAAACTCCGCTTCGAAAGCCGCCACGGCAAATTGCGCAATCTCCTCGACCGGACCGTGCCCGAGCTCGCGGCCTCCGCGGTGGGCACGCTCTGGCACCGCCGCGGTCCGCGCCCCGTTTCCCGCGTGGTGGCCCATCCCGGCGGACGCGACGTGCTGGAAGCCCTTGCGCCCGCAGTCGCCCCGCACGCGCTCACCGCCAGCACGCAGGTCCTGCGCGACTGCGGCAACATGAGCAGCCCCTCCGTCCTCTTCGCGCTCGAAAAAACCCTCGAGACCGCCAAGCCCCGATCGGAAGAGCGTCGTGTCGGGACAGCGTGTCGCTCTCGGTG
>CALFNJ010000171.1 GCA_937902865.1 uncultured Opitutaceae bacterium | reverse complement strand
CGGGGCCAGTCGGTACTATCCTAGTGAACGAGACGTTATCTCGTCCGCTCTCTCCGTCAATGTCTTTCTGACCCAATCAGGCAGCGACAGCGCCTCGATTGCGGCGGCATTCTGGAAATGCGCCCGCTCCTTATCCGAAACGCGGATCGGAAAGACCTTCCTTGCCTCCCCATCGGGAAGTTTCGGGCGACCCATTTTCTTCGGTTTAGACATATTGTAACACAATTAGTGTTGACCGGCACCTTCGTTTCCGTATCACATTAAGTCAACCAATTTATGGCTAACAACCTTTCCAAAGAGAAACGCGCCCAGATCGTCCGCTGCCTCGTCGAAGGCAACAGCATCCGAGCGACATGCAGGCTGACGGATTCGTCCAAGGACGCAGTTATCCGGCTGGTGACGCTGCTGGGGCCTGCGTGCCTCGAATACCACGACAAGCATTTCCGTGGGCTGAACTGCCAGCGCATCCAGTGCGACGAAATCTGGTCCTTCATCGGCTGCAAGGAGCAGCATTTGAAACCGGAGGATCGCGGCCAAGGTCGCGGGGATTGTTATACGTGGACCGCGATTGACCCGGATTCTAAGCTGATCGTGGCCTGGCATGTCGGCAGTCGTGCGGCCAATGACGGTTTCCTGTTCATCGAAGACTTGAAGAATCGCTTAGCCAATCGCCCGCAGATCACCACGGACGCTTACGGCATCTACAAGAAGGCCATCGCTTACGTCTTCGGCGTCGAAGTGGACTATGGCACCGCCACCAAGGTTTTCCACACGCCCAAGGACGATCTTCGCATCGAGGCCCGCTACAGCCCCTCCAAGTGCAAGGAGGTCACCAAGAAGGTTATCATTGGCGAGCCGGACGAGGATCACATCAGCACCAGCCACAATGAGCGGCACAACCTCACCATGCGGATGCACATGCGCCGCTTCACCCGTTTAACCAACGCCTTTTCGAAAAAGCTCGAAAACCACGCCTATGCCGTGGCAATTCACATGCTCTGGTACAATATGGTCCGCATTCATCAAACCCTCCGCGCCACTCCCGCTATGGCCGCAGGCATCTCAGATCACGTCTGGGAGATGGATGAGCTGATCGACCTCATCGGTTGATTCGGATTTCAAAACCGCCCACTACCCGGCGGGAGTAGGGGCTTGACAAGCCGATTATGGGCCGGTGATGTCCTCGGCTTTTCCAAGCAAGAACAGCTCCGCAAAATTCCCGTTATGGCTCTCAAAATCCGTCTCACCCGCATCGGCGCCGTGCATCAGCCGCATTACCGCGTTGTCGTGGCCGAAGCCCGTTCCCGTCGCGATGGCGATCCGGTTGAAGTGATCGGCACGTACGATCCCCGCAACAAGGGCCAGCAGGTGAACCTGAAGCTCGACCGCGTCGACTACTGGCTCGGCAAGGGCGCGAAGCCCTCCGACACGCTGCACGCGATCATCAAGCGCGCCCGCCGCGCGCCGGCCGCCACGGCCTGAGCAAGCGAACCTAAGCCGTCTCGCGCAGAGGCGCTGAGTCGCGGAGGACGAACTCCTCTCTTTCGATCAAACCCCGGAAACAGCTTCCGGGGTTTTTGTTTTTCCCTCCGCGTCTTTCCCCTGTTGCCGGTCTTCCGTCTCCAGTCACCTGAGCAAAATGCCTCTCCAGATCGATCTCCTCACGCTGTTCCCGCGGATGCTCGATGGCTTCCTCGGCGAGAGCATTCTGGGCAAGGGCCTGGAACGCGGACTGTTGAGCGTGAAGGTGCACGATCTGCGTCAGTGGACGACCGACAAGCATCGCACGGCGGACGATCGGCCCTTCGGCGGTGGAGCAGGGATGGTGCTCAAGCCGGAGCCGGTGTTCGCCGCGATCGAGCAGGTGCAGACGCCGGGCTGCCGGCGCATCTACCTGACACCGGACGGCGTGCCGCTTTCGCCCGCGCTGGCGCAGGAGCTTTCCCGGGAAAATCATCTCGTGCTGCTCAGCGGCCATTACGAGGGGATCGACCAGCGGATCCGTGACCAGGTCATCGATCAGGAGATCAGCATCGGCGACTATGTGCTGACGAATGGCACGCTGGCGGCGGCAGTTTTGATCGATGCGCTCTGCCGTTTTATTCCCGGTGTTTTGGGTGAGGAAAAGTCATTGACGCACGAATCCTTCACCAGCAAGTTGCTCGACTTTCCTC
>CALFNJ010000170.1 GCA_937902865.1 uncultured Opitutaceae bacterium | reverse complement strand
CCCTCTGGCAGCTGCCCGTGGTTTTCGTGATCGAGAACAACGGCTACTCCATGGGCACCAGCCAGGAGCGCTAGTCCGCCGGCGATCTCGCCAAGCGCGCCGAGGGTTACCACATGGCCTGGGGCGTGTGCGACGGCCATGACATCTACGAAGTGCGGGCGACGATGGACAAGTTCCTCCGCCTCGCCCGCGAGGAGTCCAAGCCCGCGATCGTCGAGATCCGCACCTATCGTTACCGCGGTCACTCCGTCGCCGATCCCGACAATACCTACCGCACCCGCGGTGAAATCGAGGACTACCGCCGCACGAAGGATCCGCTTCAGGTTTTCCAGGACAAGCTCGTCGCCGAGGGTGTCCTCGACGAAGCCAAAATCGAAAAGATTGACGCCGAGGCGCTCGCCGAAGCGGAGGTCGCCATCGAGTTCTCCGAGGCGAGCCCCTTCCCCCAGGTCACCGACATCCAGAAGGACGTCTATTGGGAGTCCGACAATCCGTCGGAGCGCAAGTCCCAGGGCCGCCTCTTCTTCGACTGATCGGATCCCGTTTCCTGATTTCCTGAGTTCCAGCTAAGACACCTCTCCTTTCCCGATGCCACAGATCACCTACCGCGAAGCCGTCCGCCATGCGCTCGCCGAAGAGCTCAAGCGCGATGCCAACGTCGTCGTCCTCGGCGAGGAAGTCGCCCAGTTCAACGGCGCCTACAAGGTCACCGAGGGTCTCCTCGAGAAGTTCGGCCCGAAGCGCATCGTCGACACGCCCATCAGCGAGGCCGGCTTCATCGGCATGGGCCTCGGTGCCTCGATGCTCGGCATCCGTCCCGTGATGGAGTTGATGTTCTGGAGCTTCTACTCGGTCGCGTTCGACCAGATCCTCAACAACGCCGCCAATGTTCGTTACATGTCCGGCGGCCAGATCAACTGCCCGATCGTCATCCGCGGCCCGGCCAATGGCGGCACCAACGTCGGCGCCACCCACTCGCACACGCCGGAAAACGTCCTCGCCAATCATCCGGGCGTGAAGGTTGTCGTTCCCGCCACGCCTTACGACGCCAAGGGCCTGCTGAAGTCCGCGATTCGCGACAACGATCCGGTTTTTTTCCTCGAGAACACGATGCTCTACGGTGACAAGGGCGAGGTTCCGGACGCCGAGTACATCATCCCGCTCGGCCAGGCTGATGTGAAGCGCGCCGGCACCGACCTGACCATCGTCACCTACGGCCGCTCCGTCATCCATTCGCTCAAGGCCGCGGAAATCCTCGAAAAGGAGCACGATGTCTCCGTCGAAATCGTCGATCTGCGCACCATCCGCCCGCTCGACATCGACACCGTCCTCGCCTCGGTCAAGAAGACCAACCGCGTCCTGATCTTAGAGGAACAGAAGCCCTTCGCCAGCGTCGGTTCGCAGCTCGCCTACATGATCCAGCGCGAGGCCTTCGATGAACTCGACGCCCCGATCCACCGCCTCGCCACCGTCGACGCCCCCGCGATCTACAGCCCGCCGGTGGAAGTCGAACAGCTGCCCAATCCCCAGCGCATCCTCAAGGCCGCCATCGAGGCGCTCGCCTGAGATTCTGATTAATTCGGGAGCCAGAAAGCCACGAATCAATCCCGGCTTCATGGCTTCTGCATTCGCCTAAACTCCTCTTCTCTTACTCCGCACACACCATGGCCAACATCATCGACATGCCGAAACTCAGCGACACCATGACGGTGGGCACGCTGGTCAAATGGCTGAAAAAGGAAGGCGACGCCGTGAAGAACGGCGACATGCTCGCCGAAGTCGAAACGGATAAGGCCACGATGGAGCTGGAATGCTTCTTCACCGGCACGCTGCTGAAGATTTTCGCCGCCGGCGGTTCCCAGGTCGAGGTCGGCACCCCGCTCTGCGCCATCGGCAAGCCCGGTGAGAAAGTCGACGTCCCCGCTGGCAAGTCGTCCGCTCCCGCCGCTGCGACTGCTCCAGCTCCGCAGGCTGAAGCTGCCCCCGCGCAGAAGCCCGCCGCGGCCCCGGCCCCCACCGCCGCGCCACCCAAGCCGGCTGCCAGCGAGCCTGCTCCCGCCGCTGCTCCGGCACCGGCTGCTTCGTCCGGCGATGGACGCGTCAAGATTTCCCCGCTCGCCCGCAAGCTCGCCGCCGAAAAGGGCGTCGATCCCGCTTCGCTCACCGGCAGCGGTCCCGGCGGCCGCATCGTGCGCGCCGACGTCCTCGCCGCGAGCAATGCTCCGACCAAGTCCGCGCCGAAATCGGGAGGCGCCGCTCCCGCCGCCGCCAAGGCCGCGATCGTGATGGAAGACAAGCTGGTGCCCGTGTCCAACATGCGCGCCACGATCGCCCGCCGTCTGGTCGAGGCGAAGTCGAGCATCCCGCATTTCTATCTCGATCTCGAAATCGACGCCGCTCCGCTCCTCGAGCTCCGCGCCCAGCTAAACGCCGCGCTGGAAAAGGACGGCGTCAAGCTTTCGGTCAACGACTTCATCCTCAAGGCCGCCGCCGTCGCGCTCACCCGCGTGCCCGCGGTCAACTGCTCCTGGGATCAGTCCGGCCAGGGCGCGATCCGCCAGCACGGCAATGTCCATGTCTCCTTCGCCGTCGCCATCGAGGATGGTCTGATCACGCCGGTCATCCGCGACACCCACACGAAGACGCTGATGACCATCAGCGGCGAGGCGAAGACGCTCGCCAAGCGCGCGAAGGAAAAGAAGCTCGCCCCGGCCGAATTCACCGGCGGCACCTTCTGTGTCACGAATCTCGGCATGATGGGCATCGACCGTTTCTGCGCCATCATCAACCCGCCCAACGCCGCGATCCTCGCCGTCGGGGCGACGGTGAAGAAGCCCGTGGTGAAGAACGACCAGATCGTCGTCGGCCAGCGCATGACGCTCACCCTTTCCTGCGACCATCGGGTCGTCGATGGCGCCGTCGGTGCGACCTACCTCGGAGCCCTGCGCGAGCTGCTCGAGCGGCCGGCGCTGCTGCTCTTGTAATTAGCAGCGCCTTGCAAAGTCGTGACGCGATTGTTGCTCACGGCTTGGTTGGGTTGAGATTTAATGGGGACGCGACCTCCCGGTCGCGTTATTCGCTCTGCCTGAGCTCGGTGATCGCTCCACCATAGGGCCAGTCCACTGGATCATCCACCAAGCCTGCTCGCTGGGGATTTTCCCAGACGTATCTCCACGTCTTAGAATACGACTCCCTAGAACGCAGGAAACGGTCGAAGTAATCCTTTTGCCAAATCGGTGATGCCTGACCCGTGCTTGCGGCAATACTCCGGGCAGAGAGCGATTTCCATACTTGGATCCACCGCCCAAGGCGTGCCGCATAGAATCCCGGACGGGCAGATCG
>CALFNJ010000169.1 GCA_937902865.1 uncultured Opitutaceae bacterium | reverse complement strand
GGCGGCCGGTCCGGCGATTTGGAGAATGACCACGCCGCCGACGACCTTGTCCTTGTCGCGCAGCGGATAAAGGTTGAAGCGCACCGGGATCGAACGGTTCTGCTTATCCGTCAGAATCCCCGGCCCCTGCAGGTCGCGGCCGTCGTTCAATGCCCGGGCGATCGGATCGAACATCGCCTGGCCCGCGCCCGGCGCCTCCGCCAGACGGACGATGCGCTGGATCGGCTTGTCGACCAGGTCGCCGAGTTCGTAACCGCTCTGGTGCACGACCGCGGGATTGATGCGCGAGACGTTGAGCGGTTTGGTCACGACAAACACCAGGTCGGTGATGGCGTTGATGATAAGATGATTGTAGCGGAGCTGGTGCTCCAGCGCCTGGTTGGACCAGCGCCGCTCGAGATTCTCGCTCGAGAGCTTGGTGTTGGTGGCGACGAGCTCGGCGGTGCGTTCCTGCACCTTCGTCTCGAGCTGTTCATTCGCCTCCTTGAGCGTGTCGGTCGCCCGCTGGCGCGCCGAAATGTCGTCGCGGATCAGCCAGATGACGCCGCCGAGCAGCAGCACGTCGAGCACCACGCCGGTCCACACCGTCCAACGGGTCGTCTGCGCCTGCAGATAGGAAGCCGTGTCCCGCTTGGTGAGCAGCGCCATCTCGTCGTCCTTCAGCCGCTTGATTTTCTGCGCGATTTCCTGGACCGCCGACCGGCCCGAGTCATCCGCGAGCAGCGTGCGCAGGGGATCGGCGCTGCCGGCCTGCTTCGCTTCCATCACGTCGCGCACGTACGTGGTGTGCTTGTCCACCATCGCCTCGATCTGCGTCACCTGCGCATTCTGATCCGGCTCCTGGCGGGTCAGGGCCTTGGCGATTTCCACGTGGTCCGACACGCTCGCCAGCGCGGAACGCGCGGCGCCCTGGTCGCGGGCGTCACCCGTCAGCACGAAGGTGTGCATCGCACCGTCCGCGAGGGCGAGGTCGGACCGGAGCCCCTCGATCTCGAGGATGACCGAGTGGGTGTGGTTCACCCAATCGGCGCTGTCCATCGACCGGTTGATGTTCAGCACCGCCCGGACCGCCACGGCGATCAGGACTGCCGAAATGGCGAAAAAGAAGACGAGGATGCGTTTGATCGTTTTGTCTTTCACGAGGGGTGTAGGGGGAAATTCAGCCTTTGGCCTTGGTGGCGCGGGGCGGACGGGCGAGATCGGGGTCCTTGGCCGGCGGATCGGTCTTCACGACGGTGTACACGGGGTGCTTCTTGTCCTCCTTGTAGTTGTACGTGAATTCCATCGCGAACGTCCAGTTGGCGTCAAAGGAGTCGGCCACCTTGCTCGCGATCTCGCGGATGGTGGGCCCGCACTTTTTCAGCGCCACGAAGTAGGTGCGGTTGTTGTAGTCGAGGTACGCCTTGCTCTCGGTGACGTAGCAGACCGCATGGCCGATATTCGTGCCAACCATCTCGACGCGGATGAGCCGGGTCTCGTAACCCTTCGATCCGAGGACGTGATCCGCCAGGACCGCGTAGTCGATGCAATCGCCGGACTGACTCTTCAAAAAGACATTCGGGTTCTGCACGTCGAACGGCTGGAGCACGAATTTGAACTCCTTGAAAAGGCCCGAGAAACGCTGGGGCGTCATCTTCTCGTCGTTCATCAGGTCCGCCATCGTCAGCGCGTCGAGCCGCGTGAAAAGCAGCGAGCAGACGAGCCCCACCCGCAGAAGAATCCGCCAGCCCGCGACCAATCGGGGCAAACATCCGCCGAGATCAACCCGGCTACGGCTGGACAGAAAACGCATCGAAGGAAGGAGCCACGATCATCCTAGGGGATTTTCCCGGTGCAACTCATTCCCATCCATTTGATCAGCGCTCGGACCCCGAGAGCCCGGGACAAAGCCCATCCTCATTTTCAAATTTCGGCCTCCAACACGCCAGTGCCTAGGGCGCGATAGGTCCCATTGTCAGATGCGCGGCATGACCGACCATCCTTCCGCCATTCAGGTCGAGCACCGCCTCAGTCATTTCCATGACGGATTTTCCCCTCTGCACCAGGCGAAGGTTTCCAGTGATCGTCTTTTGCTCCAAGTCTGCCGTCATGACCCCGTCGGCAGCGGAAACGACCACGCCATCACCCACCGCCAATTCCGCGTCGGCGCTATAGACAATCCGATCGTCCACGATGGTGTAGGTCCCCTTGAGCAACCGCGGGCGGAGGAATGCCTCCACGATTTTCGATTGCTTCAGGGCGAGCGTGAGATCTTCCCCATCCTTCCGGAGCGTGAGCTGTTCTCCCTTCGAATCGAACTTCACGAAGACATATCCATGCCAGGTTTGGGAAAGGCTCATCCACGGCGACTTCTCGTCGGTCGCTGAGTCATAGATCACAAAGGTCGGACCGCCGAAAAAATTGGCGTACCCCGCGAAGACCAAAACCGGCTTTTCTGCCGCGGCAGTCGTTTCGGCCGCTAAGCATCGCGAGCCAACCAGCAACACGAGGATCAGGAAAAGCCGGGCGATCATCGTGTGCAGGGTAACGTGCAACATCCAACGTCCAACAATGAACGCTCACCTCTCGGATATCCTGCCAGCCGATTCCGACGTTGAATGTTCAACGTTGAGCGCTGGACGTTGCACGTTCGCTACGGAGTAGCGTGCGGCTTGATATCGAGCTTCATCAGCGAGGGATTCGTGCCCTCGAATTCCAGCGTGAGCCGGCCGTCGCCTTCGAGCGAGGTGTCGCCGGCGGCGCCGCGTTTCACGGTGATGGTGAACGACTGCACCGCTTTCTGGCCGCGCGCGACCTTGGTCTCCGCGACCACGGGCTGGTGATTCTCGGCCTTGACGCTCGTGACCGACTCGCCCGTCGTGCCGCCGAGCGTGACCGAGACATCGTAGACACCGGCGGGCAGGTTGACGTCGAAGCGGAAGTATTTCGGGGCCGTGACGCCGAGCGCCGTGCCGATCAGACCGGGCGAATCGACGAAACCGAAGCCGTCATCGGGCTGGTAGAAGGCCGGCGGCCGGATGATCGGACGATCGCCGTTCGGGCTGCCTTCGAACGCGAAGTGCAGCGTGGTGGCGCCATCGGGATAGAACACGCCCGCCGAAGCGGTGCCGACGAGCGCCAGCGGCAGCGCGAGCAGGATCGCGGCGGCGCGGCGGGTCGAGGTGAGCGAGCGGAAGGAGGAGGAGAGCAAGGTCATGGGAATGGGAGCCGTCGGTGGGACTCAGTAATGGGTGTGATTGGAGATCGAGTGCGCCCGGTAGAGCGGGTCTTTCTTCTCCGGCGTGGGATTCGATTTCGCGCCTTTGTAACCGTAGATGCTCACCGTGCCGTTGCGGCTGACGGTGATGACCTGGTCGTTGCCGGTGCCCATGAAGTCGAACATGTGAAAGACCTCGTCCGGAAACGCGATCGTGCCCGTGCCGTCGGACTCGATCCGGAAGCGCTGCCAGAAGAGCGCATTCCGGCCGTCGCCCTTGAAGTCGCCTTTGACGAAGTTCGGATTTCCCGGGATCGGATTGTTCGGCCAGATATCGATGCGCTTGCCCTGCGGGGTGTACCAGCGCAGCAGCGCGCCGAGACCGCCGACGTAGAAGCGGGAGCTGGCGACCACGACGTTGCCGGGGATGTCGGCGCGGTAGTTGCCGGCCTCGATCTTCTGATTGTGATTCGCGAAACGCTGCCAGAGGAGCTTTCCGGTCCGCGCGTCGTACATCACCGTGCCGACGTCCGACTGGCCGGTGACGAGTTCGAGTTGGCCGTCGCCGTTTAGGTCGAGCACACGGGCCGAGTCGATGTGGTCATGGTTGTCGGGAAATTCCGCGTAGTTGTTCCAGACCTCGTGGCCCGACGCGTCGAGCATGACGTGCGCGACATAGACCTCGTCGATGCCGTCGCCGTTGATGTCGACGGGATAGATGTAGTGGCCGTGGTAGTCCTTCAGGCGCGGGTGGCTGTAGGACCAGAGCAGGTTGAGGGTCGGGCCGTAGGCGTTGATCGAGACGGTGCCGCCGGAGTCGGTGTAGACGATCAGGCTGTCGGGATAACCGGGATGGAGCTTCGCAATCGCCGTGCGGAAATTGTTGTACACATGCGGCAGCGGCTGCGTCGGCCACTGGACCTTGTGTTTGATGTCACCGGTGGCGCCATCGTACATCACGAGAAATTCCTTTCCGTCGATCATGCGCCACGCGATGACCTCCGCCTTTCCGTCCTGGTCGAAGTCCCAGACGTTGCCCGGCGCCTCGAACTGTCCGCGGTCGCTCGCGCCGGCGAGCGGCGCGTCATAGTGCCAGAGCTCCTTGCCGCTGTTGTCATAGGCGTAGGTCGAATAATTCGGCGTCAGCACGACGAGGTCGGTTTTGCCGTCGCCGTTGAGATCGCCGAACTTCACGCCGTCAATGACGGTCGGCAGCGGGTACTCCTTCAGCAGGACGATATCCTCGGGGTATTGCAGCGGCGCCAAATCGGACTCCTTGAGATCGGCCTTGGTCGAGAGCAGCAGGACATCAAAGACGCTGCCGGGATGAATATCCGTCAGCGTGACTTTGAGCGGCCCGGCCGGGAGATCGAAGCTGCCGGCGGACTCGAACGTGTCGGCGGGCGTGTCGCCGAAGGTGCCGGCGCTGAGCTTGTCGCCGACCGAGACCTTGAACGAACTGCCGTCGGTGGCGCTGCGCGAGCGGACGTAGAGGTACCACGTCCCGCGGCTGGGAATCTGCGCCTTGGCGGCAAACGGCGTGGCCGCGCGCAGGTTGATCGAAAAATTCTCGAAGGTGAACGTCGGCACCGGCCGCGCCGGCCCCGCGGGCGCCGCGCCCCGGCGCCCGCCGCCGCCTCCCCCGCCCTGCCGGCCGTTGTTGGCCGTATCACCATCGGGCAATTCGCCCAAAAACTGCGTGGCATCGAGGACGACCACGCCTGCCCGCACCGGTGCAACCGCGCGAGCCATCGCCAGCGGACACAGCGCCAGCATCACAAACAGCAGGGGATTTTTCATGGGGAAGATGGCGATGAGAAATCAGTCCGGGCCACCGGCGCAATTCCGAAGGTAGCGCACGCGTTGCAGAGGCCCGCCTCGACTCCGCTGACCGACTCTAGGTGGACCGCGACCTCCGGGCGCGGTTGCCTGCGAACGACTCACTCCGCCGCCCGGAGGTCGGCGGCCACCATGGCGGTGATGCTCCCGTCCTCAGGTTTTG
>CALFNJ010000168.1 GCA_937902865.1 uncultured Opitutaceae bacterium | reverse complement strand
CAGCCCCTCATCGTCGACCGTCAGGTTGAGATAGAACCGCACGAGGACGAACGCCGCGAGGAGGACGAACCAGACGTTCCAGCGGGCGAGTTTGCGCCAGGCGATGCCGGGTCGCTCGCGCGGAAGCAGCCAGTCGTGGTAGGCGAAAGCCAGCATGGGCCCGAGCACGACCAGCCAGGAAAACCACGGCTTGAGGAAGCCCCAGCCGAAGATCGCGTAGAGCGCGAAGTCGGCCCACGCGGCGAGGAAAAGCGTCAGGCCGAACGAGAGCAGATAGCCGGGCAGTCCGTGACGGAACGGTGCGAGCAGAACCGCGCGGGACTGCAGCTGCCGGGCGAGAACGGCGAGGACGAGCAGGTAGAGGAGGGCGGGGGCCATCGATGCTCGGGCGCGGCCGAGCTGGAAAGGGACGGCCGAAACCGGAAATCGCGGGGGACCGTGGACACGGAAGCACCGCTTGGCGCGGAAGATTGCCTGACGAAAATGTCAGATTGAGTCGTGGCCGCTGGTGGCGGCTGCGGCGAAGGAAGAATGAAGAAGTGAGGAGGAAGAATTCGGCAGCTGGCGGAGAACGAGCGTTGGCAATGTTAGGCATGGGGCTCGGCGAGGCATCCTCGCCGAGCCGAGGCTCACCGGAGACGGTTCGCCCTACCTTGCGGGTCTTTCCGAGCAGAGGCGGGATCGGCTTGTTTCTTCATTCATCCTTCTTACTTCTTCCTTCTCTCTTCCCCACCCCATGCTTTCACCCCTGCGCTTCCTCCTCATCCGCATTGGTTTCCTCTGCTCGGCCGGCCTGGCTCTGCTCAGCCTGGCGTCGGCTCCGGCCCGCGCGGCCGCCGCGGACAGCAAGCAGCTGCTCCTCATTCATGACGATGCGAAGGTGACGGAGCCGTTGGTGGCCTTCCTCAAGGCCAAGGGCGGGTTCGAGACCCTCGTGGTCGACCAGGCGCACCTGCCGGAAGGAGACTGGAGCGGTTATCGTGCGGTGCTCGGTTACGTCCATGGGCGCCTGCAGGAAGCGGCGGAAGTGAAGATCATCGACTATACGAAGAAGGGCGGCCGCTTCGTGGCGCTGCACCACATGATCTCGAGCGGCAAGGCCGCGAACAAATACTACTTCGAATTTCTCGGCATCCAGCTGGACAATCCTTCGGCCTCCAGTTCCCCGGTGCTGCCGGGCGCGGGTTACGGCTGGTACACCGGCGGCGAAGGCGAGCCGGGCGTCAAGGTGACCGTGGTGAAGCTGCATCCGACGCATTTCATCGTGACGCACGACGTGGAGTGGGGCCCGCCGGTGCGCTACCAGTCGTCCGACACGCTGGCGGTGGCGAAGGAGTATCCCGCGATCGTGCTGCCGCAGGCCGAGGCGTACATGAATCACAAGTTCACCGACGGGCGCGAGAAGACCGTGCTGCTCGGCTTCCAGTACACCGATCCCCGCAACCACGCCTACTTCGAGCAGGACCGCACGGCCTGGTTCAAGAACTACGGCGCCGGCATGATCTTCTATTTCCAGCCCGGACACTTCAGCCAGGAGTACCAGAATCCGAATATCTCGCAGATGATCCTCAATGCGATCATCTGGGATGGGAAGTGAGGAGCCCGGAGACGGGGGATGGGAGATTGGCGGCAGGAGGACGGAGGCGTCGGTCGGTAACGCAGGGGCGTCCCTTGGGACGCCCGTTCCCTCGCTCCGTGAAATTGAGGTTAACGAAGGCTGCGACTACGGGCGTCCCAAGGGACGCCCCTACATGATCGATCTCCGCGTTTCTGGGCCTCTGCGCGAGCCAGACTTGACGGGTTGGCGACGCGAACGGGCGTCCGCAAGGAACGCCCCTACATTCGAACCTGATTTCAAGCTGAGACGCGCGGAAACGCGGAATGAATCCGATCTCTGCGCCTCAGTGGCTCTGCGCGAGACTTCCGGGAACGCGGCCTTGCCGAGGAGCGGGGTGCTGGTAGCTTCCCGGCAACCCCGTTATCCCTATGACGCTCTCCTTTGGCTTGGTTTCGCACCTCGGCTGGATGGTGCTGTTTCTTTCGTTCGTGGCTCCGACGTTTCTGGCGGCCCAAGGCGGCCGCGGCAATGAACCGCAGTCCGCGAATCTTCGGCAGGCGAATGAACTGATGCGCGCGGACAAACCTTCCGAGGCGCTGACGGCGGTGAAGCGCGAGGCGGAGGCGAATCCGACGTCGACCGCCGCGGCCAACCTCCTCGACGTGCTCGGCGCAACGACGGAGGCGCGGACGATCTGGCAGCGGCGGATCGACGCCGCGCCGGATGCGGCGGCGAAGTCGGTCGCGCAGCGCGCGATGGCGATGTCCTATGCCTTCGACGGCGACAGCGCGAACACCGTGAAGTACGAGCAGATGGTCATCGCGTACTGGATGACGCGCGAGCAGGCGGAGCCGCAGAACGCATTTTATCAGCAGGGAGAAATGGCGAACGAGGCGGCGCGCGTCGCCATCGACGCCGGCGACCTGGCGGCCGCGGAGCAATGGTATCGCAAAGGCGCGGAGCTCGGCCTGAAGGAGCCCGAGCCGAAGACCCATCCGAAAAGCCTCTGGGATTTCCGGCTCGCACACGCGCTCGGGCGTCTCGCGGCCCGACGCGGAGACGGTGCCGAAGCGCAGCGGCAGATTGCGGCGGCGCGCAAGATCCTCGACGGCGATGCCACGATGGCGGCGCAGCAGGAGCGGTTCTTTCCTTACCTCGTCGGCTATGTCGCGTTGTACACGAACGACCTGAAAACGGCGGAGGCCGAGCTGACGAAGGCGCTGGCGATTTCCGGCAACCAATCCGATCCGTTCATGACCTGCCTGCTCGCGATGACCTGCGAAAAGCTGGGCCAGGCCGCGAAAGCGAAGGAGCTTTACGAGAAAGCCTACGGTTTGGCCACGGCGCACAATCCGCCGGCGGCTTTCGTGAGACCCTTCGCGCGCAAGAAACTCGGACTCTAGGGCGCTTGAGCGAGGCCCAAGCTCAAGTGCCAGGTTTCAGGTCACAGGTTTCAAATCCGCGCCACGACATGAACTCCGCAGGCTTCTGCGGGCGCCGAATATTCTGAACTGATCTTTCGCTTTCCTCCTTCTCGCAGTTCCGGAAGGGAGAACGAGAAAGAGCAAGAAGAAGAACGATTGGCCCGCTGCTGAAAAAACCCTCTGCCATCATGAGAAAATCAGAATCGGAATCATCGGGGTCCTCCACGCCGAGCCCGAGCCGCACGATCTCACGGCGCGGTTTTGTCGGAGCCGTGCTGGCGGCGACCGCGCTGCCGGCTGGGGTGAAGGGCGCCCTGGCGAGCGCGGCAACCCCGGCGGCGGCGCCGAACGATGAGATTCCGATCATCGACACGCATATTCACCTGTTCGATCCGACGCGTCCGGGCGGCGTGCCGTGGCCAACGCCGGACAACAAGGTGCTGTATCGTCCGGCGCTGCCCGAACGTTATCGGCAGATCGCCGCGCCGCTGGGCGTGCGCGGCGCGATCGAGGTGGAGTGCAGCACGCGGCTGGAGGACAACCAGTGGGTGCTCGAGGTCGCGGCGAAGGATCCGATCATGGTCGGGACGGTCGGCAACCTCGATCCGGGCCAGCCCGCCTTCCGCGAGCAGCTCGCGCGCTTCCAGCGCAACCCGCTGTTCCGCGGCATCCGCTACGGCAATCTCTGGGGTCATGATCTCGGCGCGGATCTGGCGAAGCCGGATTTCGTTTCCAATTTGAAGGCCCTGGCGGAGGCCGGGCTGGAACTGGACACCGCGAATCCGAATCCGGCGCTGCTGGAGGCGGTGGTGCGGGTGACCGACA
The DNA here is from genome assembly GCA_937902865.1 of uncultured Opitutaceae bacterium. Lineage (GTDB taxonomy): Bacteria > Verrucomicrobiota > Verrucomicrobiia > Opitutales > Opitutaceae > CAIUWA01. Next base: position 1,387 of record CALFNJ010000168.1, on the reverse strand, counting down.
AGGTGCCGGAGCTGCGCGTGGTGATCGACCATCTGCCACAGCTGAATCCCCCTGAGTCAGGGGCGGCGCGGTCGGCCTATGACGCGACGCTGCGTGAACTGAGGAAGCGGACGCAGGTTTACGTCAAAGTGTCGGAAGTGCTGCGTCGCGTGGACGGCCGCGTACCGGAGGATCTGGGTTTTTATCGCGCGCGGCTGGAGGAATTATGGGCCGGGTTCGGCGAGGACCGGGTGCTCTACGGCAGTGACTGGCCGAACAGCGACCAATGGGCGGAGTATCCGAAGGTGCTCACGGTCGTGCAGGACTTTTTCCGCACCAAGGGACGCGCGGCAGCGGAGAAATATTTCTGGAAAAACTCGGTCGCGGCCTACCGCTGGGTCCGGCGCGACACGAGCCAGCCGAGCCTGGGGACGGTTTGAGGGATTTTCGATCCGGTAGAGGTAGGGCGGATTATCCCTAATCCGCCGTTGGGAGCGAAGCGACCTCCGCGCGGAGCGGCGCGTTAGGGACAACGCGCCCTACCTTTTGATGGCGGCTTGCCAGCGCGCGAGGACCTGGAGGGCGAGGGGGAAGTCGTTCGGCTTGAGCCGGACCGCGGTTTCGAGATGGCTGATGCCCTCGGGGACCTGCTCGGGATTGCGCAGCAGGGCGAGGCCGAGGTTGTAGTGGGCTTCCGCGAGGTTCGGATTGATCCGGACGGCGGCCTGATAGTGGGCGATCGCATCGGGAATGCGGCCGGGCATTTTCCCGAGCAGGTTGCCCATGTTGTAGTGGACGGCGCCGTTTTCAGGAGCGAGGCGCAGGGCGGTTTCGAAATGCGCCAGCGCCTCGTCCTCGTGTCCGGGCATGCGGCCGAGGATGCTGCCGAGATTGTACTCGGCATCGGCGAGACCGGGATTGATGCGCAGCGCCGCGCGAAATTCCGCGAGAGCCTCTTCGTCCTGGCCGGCCTTCAGCGCCATGCCGCCCAGATTGAAGTGCGCCATCCAGGCGCCCGGGTTGCGGGCGAGCGTCTCGCGATAGAGCGTGCGGTCGTCGTGAAACATGGCGCAGTGCGCCCAGGTGAGGGCGCCGAGCCCGACGGCGAGACCGGTCGCGAACACGGGCCGCCAGGCAGCGCCGAGCTTGTCGATCGCGAGGGCAAGTCCCGCGCCGGCGAGGGCGATGAGCCCCAGGTCGGGCAGGTACTGCCAGTGATCCCAGACGAAGGAGTACAGGCCGCCGTAAAGATTGACGAAGCCGAGGACCGGAAAAAGCGAGCCGATGAAGAAGAGCAGCGCGGCGAGCGGAGCCCGGGAGCGATGCCGCAGCGCCCAGAGAACCCCGAGCAGCGCGAAGACGCCGGCCGGATAGAGCCATTGCCACCAGACCGCGTGATCAGGCACCC
>CALFNJ010000167.1 GCA_937902865.1 uncultured Opitutaceae bacterium | reverse complement strand
CAACGTTCCCCTCACCTTCACCTGGGCGGGCCTCGAGGAGCACATCGCGTATCCGTACTTCAATTTTCTCAACGTGCTGGTCGATTTCTTCCAGCCCCAGCTCGCCTTCCTGTTCGGTTTTCCGCTCGGCATCCTGATCCTGCTCGTCCTCTACCGGCAGTTTTCCCGGGAAGAAACCCGCGGGCGGACGATGTATTTCGTCCTCGCGCTGGTGGCGCTGCTGCCGCTCTTCCACATGCACTCGTTCCTCGTGCTCGCGCCGTTGATCGGGCTGCTGTTTCTCCTCGAATGGCATACCGCCATCGCCGGCGGCCGGGTCCCCGCGAAGGTCGCCGGGGTCCTCCTCGCCGCCACCGCGATCGCCCTGCAGCTGGGCTTCATCCTGTCGCAGAAGAAGGCGCCGGGCTTTTCCGGCTTCGATGTCCTGCAGCGATTCCGGGACCGCACGGAGATTCCCGATTTTCTGCACGCCCGGCCGCTGTGGTACTGGCTGCGCGTCGCCGGCCCCACCCTCATCCTCGGCCTCACGGGCATCGCGGTGACGCGAAATCTCCGCCGCCGGGTTTCGGAACGTCCGCGCGCGAATTTCGCCCTGCTCGTCCTCTTCGCGGTCACCGGCGCCTATTTCGTCGTCATCAATTTCTACCGCTTCACGCCCGCGTGGGGCGACAGCAACAAGTTTTTCCTCTACTGGAACGTCATGCTCTGCCTCTACGCCGGCAACCTCCTCGCCTTGGCGTGGGACGGTCCGCGCTGGCGACGGGTGGCGGCCTCCGTGGTGGTCGCCTTCAGCTCCGTCCTGCCCTTTGCGATCGAGTGGAATCTGCGCTTCCGCCGCGGTCCGAGCACGCTGTTCACCGCCTCCGACCGGATCGTGGCCGACTGGATCAGGACCAACACGCCCAAGGACGCGGTTTTCCTGACCGCCAATTCCTACACGCACTATGTGACCGCCCTCGCCGGACGGCGGGTGATCAACGGTTCCTACACGCGTGAGACCGGCTACGCCGACGACCAGATCGAGGCCGCCGTCCGAAACGCCTATCGCGAGGCCGATCCGTCCTACATCACCTCCTCCCACGTCGACTACATCGTGGTCGGCCCGGACGAGCGCAACGGCCTCCACATCAGCCGCTCGCTCCTGGCCCAGCGGCACAAGCTCGTTTTCGACCAGGTTTCCCAGGGCCAGCGCTACTCGATCTACGAGACGCGGCCCGTTCCTCCGGAGGTGGTCGCCCGGGAAAGAGCCGCTCGCGAGGCCCGCGGCTTCATCTGGTTGAGCGAGCTCGATCCCGACTACCAGCGGCAGTTCGGCACGCTGCAGTTCGACGAGACCTTCGACCACACGCCGCTCACCCTGAACGACCATGTGTATCAGGTCGGTCTCGGCACCCACGCGCCGTCCGAGATCAAGTTCGATCTCGATCACAAATACAGTTCGTTTGAGGCCGACATCGGCGTGGACGACCTCCAGCGCGGCACCGTCGGCAGCGTCATCTTCAAGATCAAGGTGGAGGGCCAGCTCGTCTACACCTCGTATGTCCTGCGCGGCGGCGCCCCCCACGAGCACGTGAAAGTGGACCTGACCAACGCCACCACGCTGATACTGATCGTCGAGGACGCCGGCGACGGCAACCACAACGACCACGCCGACTGGGCCGACGCGAAACTCACCCTCGCGTCCCAACCCTGAACCACTCCCCGACCAAGCAAAATTTTGGCCCACGGAACACACGGATCACACGGAATTCGGAATTTTCCTTCCCGTATTTCCGTGTGCTCCGTGTGTTCCGTGGGCCCTTCATTTTCAGTCTCCGATTTTCGTGTGCTTCGTGTTTTTCGTGGTGAGCCTCCGTTCCTGATTTCCTGAGTTCCCGATCACGCGCCCGGAAAGTTGTTGGTCGACCGCCCGGGCCTTTTCCTTTGAAAATCATGATCATGACCGAGGTTCCTGCGCTTTCGATCGTCATGCCGTGCTTCGACGAGGAGGAGATCCTGCCGCGGACCCTGCTGCGCCTGCACGCCGCCGCGCAGGCGACCGGACTCGCTTATGAAATCGTCGCCGTGGATGACGGCTCCCGCGACGCCACGTGGTCGGTCCTCGCCGAGGCCGCCCGGCAGGATTCGCGCGTCCGCGGCGTCCGGCTCAGCCGCAACTTCGGCCATCAGATGGCGCTGACCGCCGGCCTCGAGCGCGCCCGCGGCACGGAAATCCTCATCATCGACGCCGACCTGCAGGACCCGCCGGAACTGCTCGGCCTCATGCTCGCCAAGCGGCGGGAAGGCTTCGACATCGTGTACGGCCAGCGTCACTCCCGCGCCGGCGAAACCTGGTTCAAGCGCGCGACCGCGCGGATGTTCTACCGGCTCATCGGCTATCTTTCGGAGGTTCCCATTCCGTCCGACACGGGCGATTTCCGGCTCATGAGCCGGCGGGCCGTGGACGCGTTTCTCCAGCTGCCCGAAAGCTCCCGCTTCATCCGCGGCATGGTCGCCTGGATCGGCTATCCGCAGGTCGCGGTGCTCTACGACCGCGCGGCCCGGGGCGCCGGGAAGACCAAGTACAGCCTCGGCAAGATGATCCGCTTTTCCGCCGACGCCGTCACCGGCTTTTCCATCAAGCCGCTCCGCGTCGCCACGTTCGCGAGCGCCGGGCTGCTCGGCGCCGCGTTTGCGCTCACCGTCTGGGCCGTCGTCGTCTGGCTGCTTCACGGCACCGTGCGCGGTTGGGCCAGCCTGATCGTCACCATCCTCGTCGTCGGTGGCGTGCAGACCCTGATCCTCGGCATCATCGGCGAGTACATCGGCCGCCTCTTCATCGAGATGAAGCGCCGCCCGCTCTACCTCGTCCGCGACGACACCGCCGCGGAACCCCGGAAATAAATCCAGGGCTCACCCGAAGCGCGGGTAATCCTTGATGGGCGGTGCAACGCCTCCCCTTTCGGACTTCGATCCGGTTCACGCAGAGAACGCGGAGTACACAGAGACAAATCCATCGGAACGAAAGCGATCGTCCGGCCTTTCTCGGCGTACTCCGTGTTCTCTGCGTGAAACCGGATCGATGGCTCCGAAACTGATCAGGCTTTGCTGCCGCTTTTCCGCCACTCCGCGAGCCGCGCCCAGGCCCGGCCGCGGTGGCTGAGCTGGTTTTTTTCGGCTTCGGACAACTCCGCATACGTCCGCGTGTAGCCGTCGGGCACGAACAGCGGATCGTAGCCGAAGCCCGCCCCGCCGCGCGGTTCGCGCCCCAGATGGCCGCGACAGATGCCTTCGAAAATCTGCTCTTCCCCGCCGGGTCCCAGCACGAGCAGCACGCAGAAGAAATGCGCGCCGCGGTTCGCCGCCGGCACGTCCCGCATCACGGCGGCCAGCTTCGCCAGGTTCGCCGCGCTGTCGCCCTGCGGCCCGGCGTAGTAGGCCGACTCCACACCCGGAGCGCCGTCGAGCGCGTCCACGCAGACACCGCTGTCGTCCGCCAGCACCCAGGCGTCCGCCGGCAGCCGCGCTCGCAGCGCCTGCGCCTTCTTGCGGGCGTTGCCCACGAAGGTGCCGGTGTCCTCCTCCACCGGCGGCATGCCTCCGACCACCGCGGCGGAGACGACTTCGAGAGGAAGCGCCGACGCGCGGGCCAAAGCCTGGAACTCCTCGGCCTTGTGCCGGTTGCCTGATGCGAGAAACAGTTTCATCGCTCCGCGTCGGTCAACGCACGTTGAACACGGTCTCGTCCACCAGCATTTTCTCCGGATAAACGACCCGACCCCGCATCAGCTCGTCGTCGCCGAAGGTCTCGTGCCGGACGTCCGCGAGCCGCACCGCCTGGTCGAGACGTTCCGGCCGCAGGCCGTTGAAGATGCTCCGCCCCTTTTCGTCCGCGAACAGCACCGGCGCTCGATAGACGAACAGGTAGTCGAGCTGCCGCGCCCGCAGGATCTCGCTCACGAGCTGCGCGCCGCCTTCGAAATAGACGCCCGAGATCCGCTCGGCCGCGCAGCGCTGGCGAAAATCCGCGAAGGCCACGCGCTGGGTCGGCGAGTTCATCACCCACACCTTCACCCCGAGGTCCTGCAGTTTCCGCACGTAGCCGAGGCCGCCGTGCGGCGTCGTCACCACGATCGTGCGGTCGTGAAACTCGTCGGTGTAAACCCGCGGCAGGTTCTGGTCCACGACCGTGCGCAGGAGGCCGTCGAACACGAAGCGCCAGGGGCACCACTCCACGCCATCCTGCCGGGCGGTGAGCCGCGGGTTGTCGCGCATCACCGTCATCGCGCCGACCGCGATGCCGGGAAACAGCCGGCGCCAGCGGTGCACGTCCGCCCGGGACTGCTCGTTCGTGATCCAGCGCGATTCGCCCGTGCGGCTCGCGATCTTGCCGTCGAGGGTCACGGCCGCCTTCGCCGCGATCAGCGGGCCGCCCCGGGTGATCCAATGGTTGAAGATAAGATTGAGATCCGTGCAGGGCGCCTCGAGCACACCGCTCACGACTTCCACGCCTGCCGCCCGCAGCACTTCGAAGCCGCGGCCCGCATGCGCCGGATTCGGATCCTTCGCGCCCACGACCACGCGCTTGATGCCGGAGGCGATGATCGCATCCGTGCAGGCCCCGGTGCGGCCTTCCGTCGAACAGGGCTCGAGTGTCACGTACATCGTCGCATCCGGCCGCGGCGTCTTGCCGCGGGCCAGCAGCGCGAGGCGCTCCGCGTGCGGGCCGCCGTCCGGCGCGGTCGCGCCTTCGGCCACGATGCGGCCATCCTCGACGATCACGGCTCCGACCATCGGATTCGGATGCGTCGTGCCCCACACGCCGCGCGCCAGCTCGAGAGCCCGGCGCATGACAACCTCATGCTCGGACTGGGAGGACATAGGGATTGTGAACTTTCTCGTGCGCCACAGTGGTGGCCGGACCGTGTCCGGGCTCGATCACCGTCGGGTCTGGCAGCGAATAGATCTGTTCGCGAATCGATTTTTCGAGCGTCGCGAAATCTCCGCCCGGGAGGTCCGTGCGGCCAATGCTGCCGTTGAACAGCGCGTCGCCGACGAAGGCCACCGGCCGGCCGGCCGCGCCACCGACGACCAGCTCGGGAAAATAAAACACCACGTTGCCCGGACAGTGTCCCGGCACGTGGCGCACCTCGACCGCCGCACCCAGCGCGGAAAGCCGGTCGCCCTCCGCGACCCAGTCGTCGATCCGCAC
>CALFNJ010000166.1 GCA_937902865.1 uncultured Opitutaceae bacterium | reverse complement strand
GAGCCCGGTCGGCCGCCGGAAGATCGCGCAGCGCCACGTGCTGGCTGTGCTGCAGCGCGCGGATGTAAGCCACCACCGCCCAGCGTTCGTCGACGGTGAGACGGTCCGCGAACGGCAGCATCACGCCGTGCCCGCGCGTGATCACGTCGTAGAGATAGCCGTCCGCCACCTGCCGCAGTCGATCGTCGTGATACGACGGCGGCGCGGGAAACCCGCGACGGACCACGATGCCCTGCGCATAACCGTCCTCCCCATGACAGACCGAACAGTAGATGTTGAAGCGCTCCCGGCCTTGCGCGAGCAGCTCGTGCGTGATCGGAACCGGTGAACGTACCACCGGCTGCCCGTCCGGCATGAATCCGGTCCGCCTCGTCCCGCCCGCGGTCTCGCCCCGCGCCATCGTATGGGCCGGCGCCCGGCGCTGGCCCGCGCCCTGCGCGGGATCGCGGGCCACCGCTTTCGCTCCGCGCTGGTCCTTCATGTTGCTGCAGGCCGCGAGTGACAGCAGCACCGCCAGGCCGGCCAAGCAGCCCCAGGTTCGCCCTCGGGATCGTGTGACCCGAAATTTCATGCGCGCACCTCCTCGATCGCGTCGGCCTGCGCCGCCGTGAGCAATTCGCGTCCTGCCGATGTCGCCGGCAGCCAGAGGAAAAACCGATCCGTGCTCGCCCGGGCAAAGCGCGCCGACGCAAACGCCGGATGGTCGTAGCGTGGCAGCCGCGCGCGCCAGAGAAACGCGGCGATCCCCACCAGCACCGCCGTCAGCACGCCGAGTTCAAAGGTCACCGGCACGAACGCCGGCCAGCTGAACACCGGCCGGCTGCCGACCTGCAGCGGATAATCCCGCGCCGCCCAGACCTGGAGAAAAAAGCCGCCTGTCGCCCCGATCGCTCCCGCCGCCAGCATGATCGCCGGCATCGGCGAGGGCCGCGAGAGCACCAGCTCGTCCATGCCCTCGACCGGATAAGGCGAAAACGCCTCGAAGCGTGTCGATCCCGCGGCGCGCACGCGCCGCACCGCCTCCCGCCACGTTTCCTCCTCGGAGAATTCCGCCAGCAAACCCGGTTCATCACGACCATGGCTTTCGCCGGCCTCCCTCCTCGGATCGCCCGCGGCCTTCCTCCTGGTCAAACACGATCGAAAATTTTCCGTCTCGTCGCTCATGTGCCCGGCTCCTTTCCCGACACCAGCGCCCGCATTTCCGACATCGAGATCGCCGGCAGCAGCCGCAGGAACAGAAACAACAGCGCGAGGAACAGCCCCATCGTCCCGAGGAAGGTGGACCAGTCCCAGAACGTCGGCCGGTACATGCCCCACGACGACGGCAGGTAATCCCGATGCAGGCTCGTGACCACGATCACGAAACGCTCCAGCCACATGCCCACGTTGATCAGCAGCGCGACGACAAACAGCGGCACCGGATTCCGGCGGACGCGGCCGAACCACAGCGCCTGGGGCGCGAGGATATTGCACGCCATCAGGCTCCAGAAGACTGCCGCATAGGGTCCGGTCATCCGGTTCACCGTCATGAACCGGTCGTACACATCCCCGACCCGCCACGCCTCGAAGATCTCCGCGAAATACCCGTAGGCGACGATCCAGCCCATCGCCATCATCACCTTGGCCATCAGCTCGAGGTGGCGGTCGGTGATGTCCGTCTCGAGATGGTAGAGCCGCCGCAGCGGGATCACCAGCGTGAGCACCATCGCAAAACCCGAGTAGATCGCTCCCGCCACGAAGTACGGAGGAAAGATCGTCGAGTGCCATCCCGGCAGGATCGCCACCGCGAAATCCAGACCGACGATGCTGTGCACCGAGACCACGAGCGGCGTCGCGAGTCCCGCCAGCGTCACGTACAGCCGCTCGTAATGCGCCCAGTGCCGGGCGTCACCGCGCCAGCCGAGCGAGAGCAGCCCGTAAAGGCGGTGCTGCCAGCGGTGTTCAGCACGGTCGCGCAGGGTCGCGAGATCCGGCACCAGGCCGATGTACCAGAAGAGCAGCGAGACCGTCCCGTAGGTCGAGACCGCAAACACATCCCAGACGAGCGGGCTGCGGAACTGCGGCCACAGGCCCATCGTGTCGGGATACGGCAGCAGCCAGTAGAAGAACTGCGGCCGGCCGAGATGCAGGATCGGATAGAGCGCAGCGCACGCGACGGCGAAGAGCGTCATCGCTTCGGTGAAGCGGCTGATCGAGGTCCGCCACCGCTGGTGCAGGAGCAGCAGGATCGCCGAGATGAACGTGCCCGCGTGGCCGATGCCGATCCACCAGACGAAGTTCACGATCGCGAAGCCCCAGGCCACCGGCATCGCGATCCCCCAGATGCCCAACCCGCGCACAAAGAGCCAGCCGATCGAGGCGCAGAGCGCGAGCACGCCGAGAAACGCCGTCAGGAATCCGACCCACCAGAAGCGCGGCGTGCGGCGCGCGAGCGGAATGCCGCTCACCCGCGTCGTGACGCTCTCCAGCGTTTCCCCCGCCAGCGCCGGACTCGGCACGTCGGAAGCGGTCGTGAGACTGGAAGCCGACGGAATCATGCCAGCGCCCTCGCCTCCTCGCCGTTGTCCGGCCTGACTTTCGCCAGGTAACGCGTCCGCGGCCGGGTGTTGAGCTCTCCCAGCAGCGCGTAATCGATGCGTTCGCGTCGACGCTCGCTCACGCGGCTTGCGGGATCGTTGAGGTCGCCGAAGACGATCGCCTCGACCGGGCACGCCTGCTGGCAGGCCGTGCGCACCTCGCCGTCGCGGATCCGCCGGTTCTCCTTTTCCGCCGCGACACGCGCCGTGTTGATCCGCTGCACACAATAAGTGCATTTCTCCATCACGCCGCGCTCGCGCACCGTGACCTCCGGATTACTCTGGAGATAGACGCTCGAATCGCGCGGCGGACGGAAGTCGAAGAAATTGAACCGCCGGACCTTGTACGGGCAGTTGTTCGAGCAATAGCGCGTGCCGATGCAGCGGTTATAGACCATGTCGTTGAGCCCCTCGCTGCTGTGCACGGTCGCCGCCACGGGACACACCACCTCGCACGGCGCATT
>CALFNJ010000165.1 GCA_937902865.1 uncultured Opitutaceae bacterium | reverse complement strand
TGCCAGGGCACGCGCGTGATCGCGCCGCTCGAGGCGTCGACAAAGGTCACCGTGCCCGCGCGCGCGAGCCGCGCCGCCGCATCGACGCCGTCAGCCGCGGTCGTCAGCACGGAGCCGCCGGCGTTGACCGTGGCCGCCGCGACCTTGCCGGTGGTGGAGACCACCGCGCCCGCCGTCTTCCCCGCGGCCACGACCGTGGTGGCCGCGAGATCGACGGGCGTGGTGACGGCGTGCACCAGCAGGCAGCCGTTGCAAAACAGCGGCAGTGCGACACCCGCGCCGAACATCGACACCGTCGCCAGCACCCTCGAACCGAGGAGCGAGGGCCGGCGGGTCCTCACTTGCGGGCGAAAATCTCGTTGAAGAACACCTGCATGTGCGCCCACGAGCTGCGATCGGCCGAGGCGTTGTAGGCGATCTTGCCCGACAGGCCGTTGGCGGCCGCCAGCTGATCCGCGCCGGGGTTGGTGAACGCGTGCACCGCGCCGGCGTAGCTGATGAACTGGTAGTCGAACTTGCCGTCGTCCATCGCCTTCACGAAAGCCTCGCGGTCTTCCTTGGAAACAAAGCCGTCGACCGCGCCGTGGCAGATCAGGATCCGCGCCTTCGTCCTCGCCGCCGCGTCCTTCGGCACCGGGATGAGTCCGCCGTGAAAGCTGACGATCCCCGCGATCGGCGCGCCGCTGAAGGCCAGCGCCTGCACCGTGGAACCGCCGAAGCAGTAGCCGATCGCGGCCACGCGCGCGGCGTCGACGAGATTGGTCTTCAACAGCTGATCGAGTCCCGCCCGCGCCCGGTCCGCCATGATCGGCTTCCCGTAGAACGGCGTGGACAGCTCGGTCGCCTTCTTCGCGTCGGTCGTCACCACCTTCGCGCCGTACATGTCCGCCGCGAAGGCGACATAGCCGAGCTTCGCGATCTGCTCAGCGCGGCCCTTCACGTAATCGTTGAGGCCCCACCATTCCGGCACGACCAGCACGCCCGGGGCGCGACCCTTGGCGGTGACCTCGTCGTCATAGGCGAGGTAACCTTCCAGCTTCACCCCGTCCTGCTCGTAGGGAATGGCGCGGGTGACGATCTTGGCGGAGGCGGACACGGCGAAGCCGAGAATGACTGCGAAAAAAGCAAAGTGTTTCATCATGGCGCGATCATCCTGCGCGCCCCCCGCCTGTGGTCAACTCGCGCGCAGGACCACGTTGGAATTCAAACCTCCGGAAGGTTCACCACAAAGGCACGAAAGCACGAAGATCGATCCATCGATCCTGAACATTCGGATCGAGGTCGCTTCGTGCCTTTGTGCCTTTGTGGTCACTCTCCGAACACATCAGCGGCAGAAAGGTGGGGCGCGTTATCCCTAACGCGCCGTTTGGTTCCGTCAGTCCTGGAACGCAGACAGCGACTGCGGCGCGTTAGGGATAACGCGCCCCACCCTCGATCCGCGAGCAAAGCATGACGCGGTCAGAACATTGGCCGACTCAAACCGGATAACCGCCGGCGATGTACTGACGGAGCTGCTCGGCTTCGGCGCGATGCGTGTCCGCCAGCCAGCGCGAGACGTCGCCGATCGAGATGAGCCCGAGGAGCTCGCCGTCGGCCACGACCGGCAGATGCCGGCAGCGCTTGTTGGTGAAGATGCCCATCACGTCGCCGATGGTCATGTCCGGGCCGATGGTCTCGAGCCGGGAGCTCATCACGAGCGTCACCCGCGTCGTCCGCGGATCGATGCCGGCGGCGACAACCCGCGACAGCACATCGCGCTCGGTGAAGATGCCGACGAGCCGGCCGCCATCGACGACCAGCACCGAACCGATCTTTCTCTGATTCATCACGCGCACGGCGTCAGCGACAGTGTCTGACGGCGCCACGGTCTGCACAGCGGAACCTTTCCGTTCCAGCAGTGAAGCCACGGGAGTATTCATGGATTTGGGGGTTGGGGTTGCACCGAAGGTAACTGTGCGCCCGCACTCCGACAACGCCTATCTCTGTTTCAAGTCAGCGGAGCGTAGGGGCAAAAACCAGCGGCCATTCAGCCATTCGCACGGATCGTCATTCGCGCGCTTGGTTCCCTCGCCGGCATTTGCCTCTCGAGATAGGGGCGTCCCAAGGGACGCCCCTACCTCGAACGACAAGGGCGCAGGTGTTCTTTTCTGCAGGCGATGAAACAAAACGGGCTGAAAGCTTTTCAAACGAGGATGCGACCGGAGTTTGCGCATCGGCGGTTTTAGGTATCTCGTTGGCCCCTTCGCTTTTTCCTTCATGGCCAAAACGCCCCCTCTCCTGCCTGCCGAAGTCTTGCGCCGCGTCCTCTGGATCGCGCAACTCGGTGGCACCGTGGTCCTCGCCGTTTCCGGTCTGCTGGCGGTGCTCTTTGCCGGCGCCGGCGACTATCTGGGAGCCGCGATCGGCGTGATCATCGCGGGCGCCGGGGTGTTCGAGCTGCACGGCGCCTCCCTCCTCCGGGCCGGCTGGCCGAACGGGATCAACTGGCTGGTGGGGAGTCAGCTCTACCTGCTGGTGACCATTCTTTCCTACTGCGCGCTCCGGCTTTCCCACCAGGAAATCCCCGAGCTGCCGCCGGAGGCCATGACGATGATCGAGCTCAGCGCCCAGCAGCTCGGTCTGACCGCCCAGGCCTACATGACGATGCTCTACCGGTTCAGCTTCTTCCTCGTGGCCGGGCTGACGCTGCTCTACCAGGGCGGCATGGCGTTCTACTATCACCGCCGCCGCACCGCCGTGATGACCGCGCTGCTCGAGCAGGGTCTGGCGGACTCCGAACCGGTGAACTAACCGAGCCGCGCCAGCGGTTGCTGGCGCGGAAGTACCAAGAATCAGGGAACAAGTACCAAGGTCGTCTGGCGCGCGATGCGCGCGCTCGATCTTGGTACCTGTTACTTGAGATTTGTTACTTCGTTCAGCTCTGCCGCCCGCCGCAGGCCCCAGAGCACGAGCTCGGAGACGACTTCGTCAAAGAGCCGCTCGGCCTCGAGCATGCGCGCGAAGCCGCCGGTGCCGATCACGTGTGGGGGGCCGGAAGGAAATGCCTCCGCCTGGAGCTGGCCCACAAGGTGCCGGATCGCGCCGACATGGCCGTGATAGAGGCCTGACTGGATGCTCTCGACCGTCGTGCGGCCCAGCGCGCTTTCCGGCCGCGCAATCTCCACGCGGGGCAGCTTCGCGGTGCGACTGGCCAACGCCTCCGCCGAAGTAACCACGCCGGGTAGAATCGCCCCGCCCAGATAGTCTCCGCCGGCCGTGATCACGTCGAAGGTCGTCGCCGTACCGCAGTCCACCACGATGATGTCCCGTCCCGGTTTCCGCTGCGCCGCCGCGATGGCCCCGGCGATGCGGTCGGCGCCCACCTCGTGCGGATTTCGGTAACGCACCTTCAGTCCCGTCTTCACCCCGGCCTGCAGCACGAAGGGCTCGCAGTGGAAATACTTCACGATCGCGCTGCGCAGCGAGTGCTGCGCCGCCGGCACGACCGAGCACACTGCCACGCCGGTCACCGCGCGGGGATCGACTCCGTTCTCCCGCAGGACGGTGAGAAAGAAGATGCCGAGCTCATCGCTCGAGCCGAGCGGATGGGTCGATTTCCGAAACTGGCAGCGCAGCGCATCGCCGTCGAAGACGCCGCCGTGGATCTGGGTGTTTCCGATGTCGAGGCAGAGGAGCATGTTGAATCAGGAGACGAAATGGGAGTCAGGAGACGGGAACTGAAGACCGTTGAGGATTCGGCTGAAATCGAAAATCGAGAATCCAAAATCGAAAATTCCTCCGGGATTTCTCTGGGTCTCCGTGCCCCTGGGTGAAGAATTCCGAGGTTCGATTCAGCGCGCTGCCGCCGAAGCGGCGGGCTCACGTTGCAGATACCGCTCGAGTGCCGCCCCGATCTCTCCGCGGTCAGGGCATTGGGCCACGACCGTAAAGCCGGGTCCGTACAGCGTCGCGGGAAAGCGGCCGGCCTGGTCACGGGCGGCGAGGTCGTTGTGCACGACGAGATCGGCGCTCGCGCGCTCCAGCAGGGATTTCACCGCGGCCTGCACCTCGGTCGCGTCGGCGCCGACCGTCAACTTGAAGGCGATCACCTTCAGCGCGAGATTGCGGCTCAGGGCATGCAGGCGTCCCACGAGCTTGGGATGGCGCCGCAGCCGAATCACCGGCGGCATGGACGAATCGAGCTTGGCCGCGCCGGGCGGATGTTCGACGCCATCCGCCACCACCGCCTCGACTCCGAAATCGCTGACTGCGGCCGCGTGGATCACGACATCGAACGACTCCGCAGACAGCAATCGCGTCAGGGCCGCCTCCAGATCCGCAAAGGAGAAAAAGGCTTCGTCGCGGATGTTCCCGCCCGACGTCGGTGCCGCGGAATCGCGGGCGCGCAGCAGCACCACCTCATGGCCGTGGCGGGCAAAATGGGCGGCGATGCCTGCGCCGGTGCGTCCGCTGCTCGTGTTCGTGAGCACGCGAACGCCGTCGATCGGTTCGGACGTCGCTCCGCTGGTCACGAGCACACGCAACCGCCGGCCTGAGTTCGCCGTCGGAACTCCGCCCAGCGCCGCCTCGATCGCGGTCACGATCTCCTCCGGCTCCGCGAGCCGACCGACGCCGATTTCACCGCAGGCCGTCCGACCCGTGCCGGCAGCGATGAAAGTCGCACCCCAGCTGGTGAGCTTGGCGACGGAGGCCACCGTCGCCGGATGCTGCCACATTGCGGGATTCATCGCCGGCGCAATCAAACAGGGTTTCTTCCAGTCGTGCGCGAGCAGCAGCGCACCGGGCAGGTCGTCCGCCAGCCCGGCTGCGAAACGGTTGAGCGTGTTCGCCGTCGCCGGGCACACCACGATCGCGTCCGCCCAGCGCACGAGCTCGATGTGCTCCAGCGCCGCGCCCGGCGCGAAAAGGTCGGTCGCGACCCGCTCGCCGGTCAGGCCTTCGAGCGTCGCCTCACCGACAAAATGCCGCGCCTAGCCGGTCAGCACCGCGCGGACCCGATGCCCGCGCTGCACGAGACGCGAGATCGCGTCGCACGCCTTATAGCCGGCGATGGAGCCGGTGAGGATGAAGAGGAGTTTAGAGCCGGACATTGTCGATCAGGCGGACACCTTCCAATCGCACCGCGCCGAGCCGCACCCCCGCGTGGTCCTCGACGTAATCGACGCCGAACCCCGCTGCGCTCAATCCCGCCGCCGCGTCCGCCGCGGTTGGCGACTCCCGCAGCAGCCGGGCGAACGTCGGCGCCAGCGCGCGGCCGGCCGACGAAAGCCGCCGGTTGCGCGAGCTCAGCGCCAGGCCGTCCGGTTCGCGCTGGGTCGGACAGGGCACGATCTCCAGCGGCAACAGCAGCGCGTCGACCATGCCGCGCACGAGCTGAAGCTGCTGCCAGTCCTTCTCGCCGAAGTAAGCGCGATGCGGCTGCACGAGGTTGAACAATTTCAGCACGACCGTGAGCACGCCGTCGAAGTGGCCGGGGCGATGCGCGCCTTCCCAGCGCCGGCTCAGCGTGTTCTCCGTGACGCGATAGCGATAGTCGTCCGCGTACAGCTCCCGCGCCAGCGGCGCCAGCACCAGA
>CALFNJ010000164.1 GCA_937902865.1 uncultured Opitutaceae bacterium | reverse complement strand
CATCGGCCTGCTCGGCGGCGGCCCGATTCCCGGTCCCGGTGAAATTTCCCTCGCCCATCACGGCGTGCTCTTCCTCGACGAACTGCCGGAATTCAAGCGTTCCGCGCTCGAGGTGCTGCGCCAGCCGCTGGAGGACGGCGTGGTCACGATCTCGCGCAGCGCCGGCAAGGTCACGCTCCCCTGCTGCTTCATGCTCGTGGCCGCGATGAATCCCTGTCCCTGCGGCTATCTCGGCGATCCCAAGCATGAGTGCCGCTGCTCCCCCACCCAGGTCCAGCGCTACCGCGCGCGCATCAGCGGTCCGCTGCTCGATCGGATTGATCTGCACGTGGAAGCTCCGGCCTTGTCGATCGACGAACTGCGCTCGGGGAAGGCCGGCGAGACCTCCGCCGTCGTCCGCCAGCGCATCGCCGCCGCCCGCGCCCGACAGCACGCCCGCTTCGCCGGCACCAAGGCGACGAGCAACGCTCGGATGAGCCACGCGCAGATCCGCCGCCATTGCGCGCTCGACCGTTCCCTCGGCGACCTGCTCCAGGGCGCGATGGAACAGCTCCGCCTTTCCGCCCGCGCCTACGACCGCATCCTGAAGGTCGCCCACACCATTGCCGATCTCGCCGGCGCCGAGCGCATCGAGCCCCCGCATCTGCTCGAGGCGATCCAGTACCGCAGCCTGGACCGGAATCTGTTTTATTGAGGAGCCTTCGGGCCGGCGTCCGGTCCATGTCTCTACCATGGCCGCGATTGCAATTTCCGGAATCTTCCCGGAAGTTTTTTCCTTCCTCCAGCCATCCGGTGCCCCGCCCATGATGAAGTTTCGCCCGCCCGCAGTGGTTTCCCCCTGATGCGCGACTATTTCTTCCGCCGCTTCCTGCTGATTCCGCCCACGCTCCTCGGCATTACGCTCATTGTCTTTCTGATCACGCGGGTCGTGCCCGGCGGACCGATCGAGCGGGCGATCATGGAATCGAAAATGGCCGACCGGGCCGGAGGCGGGCGGAGCGACGCCGGGCATGGCGCGCTGTCCGAGGAGCAGCTGCAGCAGCTCAAAGCCTATTACGGTTTCGATCGTCCCGCGCTGTCGGCCTATTTCGTCTGGCTGGGAAAAATTCTGCGCGGCGATCTCGGCCTCTCGTACCGTTACAATGAGCCGGTCTCCCGGATCATCCTGGAACGGCTCCCGGTTTCGCTGACCTACGGTTTCATCACGCTCGTTTTGATCTACGGGGTCTGCATTCCGCTCGGTGTTTTGAAGGCCATCCGCCACCGCACGCTGATGGACAACGCCACCTCGGTCGTGATTTTTTCCGGCTATGCGGTCCCGGGCTACGCCTTGGGCGCCTTGCTGGTCGTCTATCTGGCGGCACGCCGCGGCTGGTTTCCGATGGGCGGTTTCGTTGGCCGGGATTTCGACGAGCTTTCCCTCGCCGGCAAGGCCCTCGACTTCGCCCATCACGCCGTCCTCCCGCTGTTGTGCTACTGCATCGGCAGTTTCGCCCTGGTCACGCTGCTGGTGAAAAATCACCTGATGGACAATCTCGCGTCGGACTTTGTCCGGACCGCCGTCGCCAAGGGCGTCTCCTTCCGGGCGGCGGTCGTGAAGCACGCGCTGCGCAATTCCCTCATCCCCGTCGCCACGCATTTCGGCGAAAACTTCACCCTGCTGATCACCGGTTCGTTCCTGATCGAATTCATTTTCGACATCAACGGCATGGGCCTGCTCGGGTATGAATCGGTCGTGGACCGCGA
>CALFNJ010000163.1 GCA_937902865.1 uncultured Opitutaceae bacterium | reverse complement strand
AGGAACGCCACTACATTCGATCAGCGGCCGCACCAGCCACCGTCGACGGCCATGACGTGGCCGGAGAGGTAGTCGGAGGCGGAGGAGGCGAGGAACACGACGGCGCCCTCGAGATCGGACGGCTCGCCCCAGCGGCTGGCGGGGATGCGAGAGAGAATTTCCTTCGAGCGAACCGGATCGGCCTGCAGCGCCGCGGTGTTCTCCGTGCGCATGTAGCCGGGGGCGATCGCATTCACCTGCACGCCCTTGCTCGACCACTCGTTCGACAGCGCCTTCGTCAGCTGGCCGACGCCACCCTTGCTCGCCGCGTAGGCGGGAACGGTGAAGCCGCCGAAGAACGTGAGCAGCGAGGCGATGTTGATGATCTTCCCGGAGCCGCGCGCGACCATGTGCTTGCCGGCGGCGCGGGCGGCGGTGAAGACGCCGTTGAGATTCACGTTGAGCACCAAGTCCCAGTCCGCGTCGGTGTAGTCGGCCGAGGGCGCGCGTTTGATCGTGCCGGCGTTGTTGACGAGGATGTCGAGGTGCCCCTGCCAGGCGATCGCCTGCTCGATCAGCCGCTGGACATCGGCGCGGTTGCCGAGATCGGCCGCAATGGCCGTGGCCTTGCCGCCGAACGCCTCGATCTCCTTCACCACCGGCGCGAGCTTGGAGGCGACGCGTCCGTTGACGATGACGTCAGCGCCCGCCTGCGCGAGGGCGCGCGCCATGCCCTGGCCGAGGCCTTGGGAAGAACCGGTGACGAGCGCGACTTTGCCGCGCAGGCCGAATTTTTGTTCGAGATAGGAGGCCATGATTATCTGAGGGTGTGTCCTGATTTCGGAATTTCACCACAAAGGCACAAAGACACGAAGAAATCCCGAACTGAATTCACGCCGCCGGACGAGCTTCGTGCTTTTGTGCCTTTGTGGTGAAATTCCGAGGGCTCGTCGGACTTATTTGAGAGTCGCGATCGGCGCCGGGTCCATGTCGGCGAAGACCTGGTTGTCGCCACCCATGGCCCAGACGAAGCGGTAGGCACCGGTGCCGACGCCGGCGTGGATCGACCAGGCGGGAGAGAGCACCGCCTCGCGGTCGCGGACGACGAGATGGCGCGTGGCCTCGGGCTCACCCATGAAGTGCATCACGATGTTTTCGCCCAGATCGAAATAGAGATAGATCTCCGTGCGGCGGCTGTGCGTGTGCGGCGGCATCGTGTTCCAGATGCTGCCCGCCTCGAATTCGGTGAAGCCAAGCACGAGCTGGCAGCTCTTGATGCCGTCCTGGTGGATGTACTTCAGGATCGTGCGGCGATTGGCCTTCGCGACCTCGCCGATCGGCGCGGCCGTGATCGCGGCGCGGCGGGCAACGGCGGTGGGATGCTTCGCGTGCGCGGGCGTGCTGACGAAATAGAACTGCGCCTGACCGGAAGAGCCGTTCTCGAAGAACACATCCTTTTCGCCGAGCCCGATGTAGAGGCAGTCGAGCGTGGCCAGATCGTGCTTCGTGCCGCCAACGCGGACCACGCCCGGCGCGCCGAGGTTGAGGATGCCGATCTCGCGGCGCTCGAGGAAGAAGCTCGTGCCGAGTTCCTTGTCCGCGGGAAGGGCGAGCGGCGCTGTCGTCGGCACCGCGCCGCCGGTGATCATGCGGTCGAGGTCGGTGTAGTGGGCCACGACCTTGCCCGGCTGGAACAGGCCGCTGATCAGGAAAGTGTCGCGCAGCTCCGTCGTGGAGAGCGTGTTCGTCGCCTTGGGCGTCGGGAAATAATGCAGTTTCATAAATGCGAAATTATCGAGCGAACGATGGCACAGCCGGGCGCAAAGGGAAAGCAGCGGACCGCCCTATCCGCAGATGAATCGATCCATCGGAAAGAGAGGCCCACGGAACACACGGATGACAGGGAATTCAGACCTGCTGATTTCGGTGTGTTCCGTGTATTCCGTGGGCACTCCTCTTCCGGATTCCAAATCACGGGGAGACCGTGACCTTCACCGGCGACTTCGCGCGGGCGGCCTCGGCGGCGACATACTTGGTCCAGTCGTCGTTCGTCTTGAAATCACCGCCGCGGGTCCAGCCGCCGCCGACGTAGTAACGGACCGCCTTGCCCGATGTGGCCTTGGCGAGAATGAGCTGGTTGACCTTGTCCTCCGCAAAACCGGCGAAGTTGTCGGGAACGACGACCGCCTCGCCGAGCGAGCCGTTGGTCGCCTGGACTTCCCACTGGGCGAGCCAGCCGGCGTCCTGGCTCTTCGTGACCTGCGACTTGGAGTTCTGGCCGCGGTCGCTGCTGTCCTTGTTGATGCCGACGGCGAAGGTGATCTCCTTCGCGCCGTCGCCCTGGACGGTGAACGTACTCTCGATCAGGTCGAGATTGTGGCCGGCATCGACGGTGAAACGCTTCACCTCGGAAACCTTGGCGCCGGCGGCGTCCCACGCGTCGTAGGTGAGCTCGAAGATCGCGCGGACCGGGCCGTTGGCGAGGACCTTCCAGGTCTTGTAGTTGCGGCCGACGTAGAGCTGCTGGCCGTCCCAGATGCCGGTGCCGCCGCAGCCGCGCGAGGTGCCGACGTTGTACATGTCGATGCCCTCGCCCTCGTCCTTGTGGTAATGGTCGTGGCCCTTGTTGTACCAGCGGTCGACGACCGGATACGTCACGGCCTTGCACCAGATGTCGATGCCGCTGGTGACGAGCACTTCCTTGCCGCGCTTGGGCTCGTCCGGCGCCGCGAGCGCGGGACCGTAGATGCGGTGTGCGATCTTGTCGTTTTCCCAGGCGAAGTCATCGAGGCGCTCCGGCACGAAGCGGGCAAACGCCTTGGTCGGGAACGGCGCGGACACCGTCGTGGTGCGCTCGATCGTGAACGTGGCGGACTTTTCGCCAGCGGCGAAGTCGTGCTGAAAGAGCAGGTCGCCGTAGGCCGCGCCGATGCTGCGCGGGTCCTTGGCCTCGCCGTCGAGGTTGATCACCTGGTACGGCAGCACGTGGCCGGCGGCGTCCTTGACCGAGATCTTCTGGAGGAGCGCGTTCGGCATGGCCTTCTGCACCTCGGACCAGGGCAGCGCGATCGTTTCGGAGGGACGGGCGATCGCGAGGTCGTTCGTGACGGTGACGGTGAACTTATCCGCCGCGACCGCGGCGTGAGTGAGCGAGGAGGCCAGGATGGCGAAGGCTAACAGGCGGGTTTTCATGGTCGTAGTTTTCAGGGTGAGAGGCGGAACCAATCGAAATCGGCGTGACCTGTCGAGGTCGCAGCCGGAGCGGACAGCGCGAAGACACCGACCTTCGCGCCGACCCAGCGGCTGACCTTGGCGGTGAACTCGTCGCCGAACGGCTGGAAGGTATTTCCGTCGAGGCTGTAAGCGAAACGGCACTTCGCGCCCTCCGCGATGGTCACGCGCAGGAACAGCGGCTTGCCCTGTCCACCGGCTCCGGCCGGCAGCACGAGTCCGGCGATTTCGCGCTCCTGGCCCTTGTTGTTCGCCTCGAGGCAGGTCATCTGCACC
>CALFNJ010000162.1 GCA_937902865.1 uncultured Opitutaceae bacterium | reverse complement strand
GAGTTAGTCCTCATCCTTCGGCTGCATCACCACGGTGTTCGGGACGCAGCGCAGGTACGAAAGATCGAACAGTCCATGATGCGTCGGGCCGTCGTTGGGCGAGAGGCCGGCGCGATCCATGCAGAACGTCACCGGCAGATTCTGCAGGGCGACGTCGTGGATGATCTGGTCGTAGGCGCGCTGGAGGAAGGTGGAGTAGATCGCGACGACGGGGCGGAGACCCTTCGTGGCCATGCCGGCGGCGAACAGCACGGCGTGCTCCTCGGCGATGCCGACGTCGAAGAACTGCTTCGGCAGCTCGGCGGCGAGGTGGGAGAGGCCGGTGCCGCTGGGCATCGCGCCGGTGATGCCGACGATGCGCGGATCGGCCCTGGCGAAGCGCACGAGCGCGCGACCGAAGACATCCTGATACGCGGCGGGCGTGCCGAGCGAGGACTTCAGGCTCTCGCCGGTGACGGGATCGAAGGGACCGGCGCCGTGGAATTTCTCCGGAAAGTTGATCGCGGCCTCGAGGCCCTTGCCCTTCTTCGTGAGCACGTGGACCAGCACCGGCACGTCGCAGTGCTTGGCGAACTCGAGGTTCTTCACGAGCGCGTCGATGTTGTGGCCGTCGACCGGGCCGAGGTAGCGCAGGCCGAATTTCTCGAAGAGGGAGGACTCGACGAAGAAGTCCTTCGTCTCGCGCTTCCACTTCATGTAAACCCGGTTCATCTCCACGCCGGCGGGGAAGCTGCGGAAGAACGCCTCCACGTCGTGGTGGAGCTTGTTGTAGGTCGGGTTGGTGCTGAGACGGTTGAGGTAGCCCGAGATCGCGCCGACGTTCTTCGCGATCGACCATTCGTTGTCGTTGAGGATGACGATCAGGCGCTTGGTCGAGGAGACGACATTGTTGAGCGCCTCGAGCGTGATTCCGCAGGTGAAAGCCGCGTCGCCGCAGATCGCGACGACGTGTTCCGGCGTGCCGCGCAGGTCGCGGGCGGTTGCCATGCCGAGCGCGGCGCTGAGCGCGGTGCCCGCGTGACCGGCGCCGAAGGAATCGTGCTGGCTCTCGGGGCGATAGAGGAAACCGCTCGCGCCGCCGGACTGCCGGAGCTTGCGGAAGAAATCACCGGTGCGGCCGGTGAGCAGCTTGTGGACGTAACCCTGGTGGGCGACGTCGAAGACAAACTGGTCGTCCGGCGTGTGGAAGCAGCGGTGCAGCGCGATGGTGAGCTCGACCACGCCCAGATTGGGGCCGATGTGGCCGCCGTTTTTCGCGGTGACAGCGATGAGCTCGTCGCGGATTTCCTGCGCGAGCTGCGGCAACTGGGCGGCCGACAGGGCCTGGACATCATCGGGGCCGCGAATGCCATCGAGCAGACGGGCCTGGGGAGCGGTGGAAGGGAGAGGGAGGGAGGAAGAGTCACTCATCGGACGGAACGGCTGGCTTCGGGCGGGCGAACGGTGGCCGTTCAGGCCTCGCGCTCGGTGGCGAACTTCTCGAAGGCGACGCCCTCCTTCTGCTTCTTGAGCTGCTCGATCTTGAGCTCGGCGTCCTTGAGGCGGGTTTCGCAGACCTTCAGCAACTTGTTGCCCTCCTCGAACTTGGCGAGCAGCTCGGCGAGCGGAACGTCGCCCGATTCCATGGTTTCGACAATTTTCTCCAACTGGTCGAGCGCATCCTCGAACGACAGCTTGGCGGTTGATTTGGCTTCCACGCTTTCACGATGCGCCGGGTGGCGGGCATTTCAAACAATCTTTGGGGAGCGAAAATTACTCGAACCCTCGGAATTTCACCACAGAGGCACAGAGACACGGAGACATGGAGAATTTTCTGAATGTAGGGGCGTTCCTTGCGGACGCCCATCCGGGGTTCAGCGTTGAATCGGGCGTCTGCAAGGAACGCCCCTACATTCAGAGGGCTCTCTCTCTCTCCGTGTCTCCGTGCCTCGGTGGTGAAATTCCGGAAGTCCGAGTTTGGCATTGGCCCGAACGCAAAACCGGTTGGATTAGATTCATGGTTTTCCTGATCGTGGGTCTGCTCATGGTGCTGCGCCTTGTCGGCGAACTGGTGCTGTCCGCGCTCAATCGCGCCGAGGTCCGGCGTCATGCCGCGCAGCCGCCGCCGGGTGCCGCCGCGATCATGGATCAGGCCACGTACGAAAAGGCCGCCGCCTACACGCTGGAGAAGTCGCGCTTCGGCGTGATCACGGAGCTGTTCGACGCGCTCGTGCTGGCGCTGGTCGTGTTCGGCGGATTCCTGCCCTGGCTGTTCGCCCGCGTGGCGGCGTGGGGCGCGCCGGGTGCGATGTGGGACGACGCGCTGTTCATCTTCATTGCTGGGCTTTTGCTTTCCATTCCCGGATTGCCGTTCGAATGGTGGTCGCAATTCCGGATCGAGGAGAAGTTCGGTTTTAACAAGAGCACGGTTGCGCTCTGGGTGTCCGATCAGCTCAAGAATTTGATGTTGGCGATCATTCTAGCTTTTCCGCTGCTGTGGGCGTTGCTTTCGCTCGTCCGCTGGGCAGGCCCGACTTGGTGGCTCTGGGGGTTCGGTCTGTTTTTCGGCTTTCAGCTGTTGATGGCGGTGTTGGCCAGGCGGTTCATTGTACCGCTCTTCAACAAGATGACACCTTTGCCAGAGGGAGAGCTGCGTGCGAAACTCTTGGCGTTGGCGGATCGCACAGGCTTTCGCGCACAGACGATCGAGGTGATGGACGGTTCCAAACGGTCGAGTCATTCAAATGCCTATTTCACTGGGTTTGGTCGCTTCCGCCGAATCGTCCTCTTCGACACGCTGATCGCGCAGCTTACACCAGATGAACTTGCAGCAGTACTTGCACATGAGATCGGGCACTATCGCCGCGGACACATTCCGAAGATGTTAGCCGTGCTCGCTGCTGGGCTATTTGCGGGCTTTGGCATCGTCGCCTGGCTTGCGCAGAGCGAATGGTTCAACATGGCCTTCGGTTTCCCAGCGGGCGAAGTCGCTCCCGCCTTCCTCATGTTCGGACTCCTGGGCGGGTTGGTGACGTTTTGGTTCACGCCGGTGATGAATTTCTTCTCACGAAAACACGAGTATGAGGCTGACGCCTTTGCGCGCGACGCAATGGGCGGGTCCGAGGCCATGATCGGAGCGCTGCGGAAGCTCGCGCAGAAGAACCTCACGAATCTGACGCCGCATCCCTGGTTCAGCGCGTTCTTCTATTCGCATCCGACGCTGGTGGAGCGCGAACGGGCTTTGGCAGCGGGTTGAAGTAGGGGCGGAAAAAAGTAGCGGGTAGTGAGTAGCCGGTGTGGGACGCGACGCCGGCTAAGAGTTTTTCGCGGCTCGGGTGAGCGGTTGGATCCCGAGTTCGAATGTAGGGGCGTTCCTTGCGGACGCCCAGTTGAGGCCGAGCCAACGAGGCATCGCGGTCGGAGATCAGCGAGGTAGGGCGAACCGTCCCGGTGAGCCGCGGCTCGGCGGGGACGCCTCACCCTACCTTGTTTTGGCGCCGTTTTCTTTGTTTTTGACCGACCTGCCAGTGGGCGGAGCGAACGGGCGTCCGCAAGGAACGCCCCTACATCGGGCCGCGAAGCGGTGGAAAGACGACCTGGTTTGAAACCGTTTCGATTAGCGTGGAGCACGTCTTGGTTTTTTCCGCACTCTGTCAGTCGCAGCGGCG
>CALFNJ010000161.1 GCA_937902865.1 uncultured Opitutaceae bacterium | reverse complement strand
CTCGTTCCCTACACGACGCTCTTCCGATCTAGCAGCCAATCCTTCCAACAACCTTGACCATATTAACGTGCAATTGGAGATTAGTGGGGTCATGTCACCGCTCCCTCAATGGCTGAGAGATCACGCAAAAGCGCAGCGTCGGATTCGCTTGTCGCAGCAGCCAACTTCGTCAAAAGACGCGCGCGAGCAATTCGCGCGACTGGAACGGCTAGCTCCGGATCCCACACCATTGAAACAGACTGTTTCATCGAGTGGCTCAAGACACGTGATAAAATACTGAGGCCAGATTATTTCGGGCAATTTCAGTATATCGGGAGCGGCGCTGAACATGAAGTCTGTCATGACTTTAGTAATCGGCGTGCTATAAAGCTAACCCTCGCGAGCAGTCCTTTTGGTTGGTCTGTTGATCACGAAGGCGCCCGCGCTACTCTTTTTGAATACCTAAGACGACTGGTCTACCAAAATTGGTTTTTTGGTGACGTGATCCAGTTGGTCGGCGGAGTGGTCGGGGAAGATTATTTTCAAGTTGTCAGCTCCCAGCCTTGGATTTCTGAGGACAGAACAAAGCCTCCTGCAACTGAGGCACAAATTGAGAAATATTTTAGAGACATTAGATTCTATCGAGTAAGGAAAGAATCCACTGGAGGTTTTTTCTATAATCAGGACCTCAACGTCGTTGCGGCTGATGCTCATTCGAGAAACGTTCTTATTTCTTCGGAAGGTGAAATTGTCCCGATTGATGTGGTTATGGGAAAGCCCAGCAAAGCAATGCAGCAGCAGCTGAAGGCAGAACTGAGCCCGCTATCGGGCTCAGAAGTTTTCGTCGGTTCGGCAACACCGAACGTGATTACAACTTTTTCCGCCGGAAATCCTCCAGCGTCGTCAAATTGCCCGATTCAGTAAGATCGATCGGACATAGAGCTTGAGCGGCTGCTCGGTGCGTGCGACCACTCGCTAACCCCATGACCCCCACTGTATTTTCGATTTTGGATTCTCGATTTTCGATTTCAGGCCCGGAAGCATCTCCGACACACCCCACCGCCGCTCGGCGCGTTTTTCACGGCCGCCGATCCTGAGCGTCCAATCGAAAATCGAGAATCCAAAATCGAAAATCCCCATGTCCGAGGCCACCCACCTCCGAGAGATCACCCCGCTGCAGTGGAAATCCGGCATCGCCGCGTGGCTCGGCTGGCTCTTCGACGGCCTCGAACTGCACCTCTACACGCTCGTCGCCACGCCACTGGTCATCCAGCTCCTCCACGCCACCAGCGCCGCGGATCCCGCGGTGAAGGAGAAATCGGCCTACATTCAGGCTTCGTTCCTCATCGGCTGGGCGCTGGGCGGTGCGTTCTTCGGACGCCTGGGCGACCGGCTCGGCCGCAGCCGCGCGCTCGCGCTGACCGTCCTGACCTACGCCGCCTGCACCGGTCTCTGCGCCTTCTCGCAGACGTGGTGGCAGCTGATGATCTTCCGCTTCATCGCCGCGCTCGGCATCGGCGGCGAATGGGCCGTCGGCGCTTCGCTCCTTTCGGAAACCTGGCCGCGCGCCTGGCGGCCGTGGATCGCCGCGGTGCTGCAGACCGGCGTCAACCTCGGCATCCTCCTCGGCGCGGCGCTCGTTTATCTGCTCACGATGATCCTGCCGCCGAACGGCGAACGCTGGGTCTTTCTCGTCGGCGTCGTGCCCGCCCTGATGGTGTTCTGGATCCGCCGCCACGTCCCTGAGCCCGAAGCCTGGCAGCGCGCCGAAGCCGCCACCGCCGAGAAGCCGCACACCCGCGCGCTCTTCCGCGGCGCCATGGCCGGGATCACGTTTCGCACCACGTTCGTCTGCGCCTCGGGCCTGTCGGCGTGGTGGCTGTTCCTCTTCTGGCAGTCGCAGCACCTGCGGCAGCTGCTCACCACCGCCGGTCTGCCGGCGGACCGGATCACGCGCTACGTGTCGGTCTCGTTCTTCGCGATCAACGCCGTCGCCATCCTCGGCAACGTCGCCGCCGGCTGGCTCGCGCGGCGGCTCGGCAACCCCAAGGCGATCCTCGTCATGTTCGCCGGCCTCGGTGGCAGCATCTTCGGCGCGTACATCGTGCCGCGCGGCTACCAGGAGCTCGCGTGGTTCTGGCTGCCGCTGGTCGGTTTCTTCTCCGCCGTGTTCGCGCTGTTCACGATGTACATGCCGCCGCTCTTCCCGACCCTCCTCCGCACGAGCGGCGCGGGCTTCTGCTACAACATCGGCCGGCTCGCCGCGGCCGTGGCCGTCGTGATCTTCGGCTGGCTCGCGCCGGTGAACGATTTCCGCCTCGCGCTCCTCTCCGCCAGCGCCCTCGGTCTCATCGCCGCCGTGGGCTCGTGCTGGCTGCCGCCCGACCCGCGGGAAACCGCGTAGCGTCCGCCCGTAATAATACCCAGCTCGCCGCAGTTGATCCGCCGAAAGGCACTTCCACACTCATCCGTATCATGGAGCTGCCCTCCGATCTCGTCGCCTATCTTCGCAACGAAGCTTACGCCACGCTCTGCCGGCAGTCGCTCATCGGCGCGCTCGACGAACTGGGGAAACAGAAAGAGGAGGTCATGGCGACGAAGCCGCCGTTCGGCATGCTCGCTCCGAAAAGCGCGCGCGAGGCGTTCGAGACGTCCCTCCGCACCGTGACCGATTCCGAGGACGAGCTTCGCCGCCGTCTCGCCCAGCTTTCGCCGATCGACGCCTGGCTCGAGCCCGTCATCCCGAAGTCGCTCCACAAATACCTGATGGTTGCGAACGCCGACTACCAGTATTACAACGGCATCTGCGAGGCCGTGAAGCTCTGGGAGTATCAGATCAACGAGCTCCGGGAGAAGGGCACCGCGCTCGCCCGCGACGCTCGCGCCGCCGCCGACGCGATCTCGGGCAACACCGCCCCCGGCCGCGGCCTCCGCCCGAGCCGTACCGAATCCCTCGCCACACTCCGCGCCACGGTCGTGTCCTCCGCGAACGACATCGCCGACATCGCGCAGACCGCCAGCCGGGTCACGCAGCTCAGCGCCGACGAACTGCCCGACACCGCCCGCCTCCCCGCCGGTCCGCAATTTCGCACCGCCCTCTGGATCGACCAGCTCATGTCGCTCGGCGACAAGACCGCCATCGTGGAGCTCGAAAAGTGCGAGGCCGAGGCCCGCTTCTTCACCCGCGAGGGCGTCAAGCAGATGCTCGAGCAGGCCGCCACCACGCACGCCGCCTGCATCCAGTTGCGCGACGATTATCTCAACGCCTGCTGGCAGGAAGCCCGCGACCACGCCCTGCGCAACTACGTCAAGGAACGCGACATCGACGAGGTCCTCGCCGAGCTCCACACCAACTACGCCACCGACGTCGAAAAGCGCCAGGCGGAGATGATCAAGAACTCCTTCGAGTTCGCGGCCCGTTAAATCGGAACGTTTCGGAGAGTCTCGCGCAGAGGCGCAGAGCCGCAGAGATCGGCCGCGGCTCGAGCTTGGGTGTTTGGATTCTGGAATTTGGATTCTCGGCTCCAATCTTTGGCGTTTGGCCATTGGGATTTGGGATTTTTCCGCCCTCTGCGTTTCTGCACCTCTGCGCGAGACCTCCGATGGATCGGCCGATTGAATGAATGATAGTTGAAGCGCCGCCGTCCCCGCATTCACTTGCGGCATGCCGACGCTCCTACCCCACGCCTGCGCAAGGCGGTTGCTCCGCGGAAGACTGGCCCGACTTGTGTTCCAGGGCGGCTGTCTCTTTCTATTGGCTCTCATGACCCTGCCTTCCGTCCGTTCCGCCGACGCGTCGTCGCATTTGTTTTTCATCGGCACGTACACCCGCGCGAACAGCAAGGGCATCTACGCCCTCCGGCTCGACGCCAGCACCGGGGCGCTGACCGCTCCCGAGGTCGCCGCGGAGACGGTCAACCCGTCGTTCCTCGCCCTCCACCCCAACGGCCACGTGCTTTATTCCCTCCGTGAGCTCGGCACGGTCAACGGCAAGCCCGGCGGCGCCGTCGCCGCCTACAATCTCGATTCCGCCGGCAAGCTCTCGCTCATCAACGAGCAGGCCAG
This sequence comes from uncultured Opitutaceae bacterium, assembly GCA_937902865.1. GTDB lineage: Bacteria > Verrucomicrobiota > Verrucomicrobiia > Opitutales > Opitutaceae > CAIUWA01. The sequence goes on along the minus strand of CALFNJ010000161.1, from coordinate 5,145 downwards.
CGGCGGCATCAGTCTCACGCATCTCGCCGCCGACGCCACCGGCCGCATGCTCATCGCCGTCAGCTTCGGCGCCGGCCAGGTCGTCGCGTTCCCGCTCGAGCCCGATGGTCGCATCGGTGCCCGCACCGCCTTCGTCCAGCACCAGGGCACGCTCGGACCCAACAAGTCGCGCCAGGACCAGCCGCACGCGCATTCCGTCACGCTCGCGCCCGACAACCGCTTTGCCTTCGTGGCCGATCTCGGACTCGACCGGGTGTTCTCCTACCGCCTCGATCCCGCCAAGGCCCAGCTCGCGCCCAACGATCCGCCTGCGATCGTCATCACGCCCGGCGCCGGTCCGCGCCACAGCAAGTTTTCCGTCGATGGACGTTTCTTCTACGTCGTCGACGAAATCGACGGCTCCGTCACCGCCTGCGCCTACGATCCCGCGCGCGGCGTCGGCACGCCTTTCCAGCACATTTCCACGCTGCCGGCGGGCTTTGTCGTCCAGGATCCCGATCGCGCCGCCGAAATTCGCGTCCACCCGAACGGCCACTTCCTCTACGCCTCCAACCGCGGCCACGACAGCATCGCGGTCTTCGCGATCGACCCCGCCAACGGCCGCCTCTCCCTCGTCGAGATCGTTCCGGCCGGCGGCAAGGCGCCCCGCAACTTCGCGCTTTCGCCCGACGGCGGCTGGCTGGTCTGCGCGCACCAGGATTCCAACACGCTCGCGGTCTTCCGGGTCGACGCCACCAACGGCCGCCTCACCCGCACCGGCGGCACCGTCAGCGTGCCCTCGCCCGTCTGCGTGCTGTTCGCCAATTGATCGATCCGTCTTAGGGGCGTTCCTCGCGGACGCCCGGTTTGGAAAGGTAGGGACGGGCGGCCGGCACGGGTCCGCTTCGACTCGGCCGACCTTCGAGCCTCGATCCTTTTACAGGAGGAAAACCGAGGACGAACCGAGATCGGATTTCCGAACCTCGGATTTCTCTCGGTCTTCCTCCTGTTAAAAACCGGATCGATATGCCGAAGGGATCGATTCCCGGCTTCCTGGCTTCCGAATTAATCCATACCCCAAGCCGGACCCCGCGGGCCGCGCGTCCCTACCCTCGGAATCAAACCGGGCGTCCGCCAGGAACGCCCCTACCTCAGCACCGCCGCCAGTCCGAAATCGTTGAACGTTGGATGTTGAACGTTGGACGTTGAACGTTGAAATCTCCCCGCCCCTTCCCTCCCACTTCCCTTTTCCCCAAAACCAAACCCATGCGCTCCCGCTCCCTGCTCCTGTCCCTCCTCCTCGGGCTGACTCCGGCCCTTTGCGTTGCCCGCGATGCGACCGTCTACATCGGCACCTTCACGAATTTCAACCAGAAGGATACCGGCAGCAAAGGCATCTACGTCGGACATTTCGACACCGAGACCGGCAAGTTCGGCCCCTTCACGCTCGCGGTCGCGGGAGACAATCCGTCGTTCCTCACCTTCTCGCCGGACCACAAGCACCTCTACGCAACGTCCGAGGTCGCCAAAGTTGACGGCCAGCCGCATGGCGGCGTCTACGCCTTCTCCGTCGATTCCTCCACCGGCGCACTGAAGCTCCTCAATCGCGCTTCCTCCGGCGGACCCGGGCCGACGCACATCGCGATCACGCCCGACGGCAAGACCGTCGCCGTGTCCAATTACGACAACGGCAGCATCGCCTCCCTTCCGGTCCATGCCGACGGCACGCTCGGCGATCCCGCCACCTATATCGTGCACACCGGCAAAAGCGCCGATCCGAAGCGCCAGGACCACGGCTACGCCCATTCGGTGAACTTCTCCGCCGACGGTCGCTTCCTGTACTCCGACGATCTCGGCACCGACAAGCTCTACAGCTACGCGGTCGACTCCACCCATGCCACCCTCACGGACCTCAATCCTCCGTCCGTCTCCATCAAGCCCGGCTCCGGCCCCCGCCACCTCGCGATCGCGCCTGACCAGCGCCACGCCTACATGATGACCGAGATGGCCAGCTCGATCTTCGTGTTCGACTACAACGCGGCGAAGGGCTCGTTCACCCAGACCCAGATGATCAGCTCGCTCCCGCCCGGCTTCACCGGCACGAGCAGTGGCGCCGAGGTCGCAGTCCATCCCAACGGCCGCTTCGTCTATGTTTCCAGCCGCGGGCCCGACACGATCTCGCTCTTCCACGTCGATCCGTCCAACGGCCACCTGACGTTCGTGGAAATGGTTTCCACCCAGGGCAAGGTTCCACGCCACTTCACGCTCGACCCCTCGGGCAACTGGCTGATCGCCGCCAACCAGAACTCGGATTCGGTCGTGGTCTACCGCGTCGACTCCAACACCGGCAAGCTCACCCCCGTTGGCGCTCCGCATCAGGTCCCCGCGCCCGTCTGCATCCTCTTCGCGAACTGAACGAAGGGATTTCCTCAGCCGGATCGCCGTCGACCGGATCGAAATGCAGCAGCCGCCGTGAGGCGGCTGTTTTCGTTTCCAAAGGTAGGGACGGCGGCCCGCCCGTCCGTTTGGACTCGGCCAAAGCCCCGATCCATCGTCCCCATCCAATGCGACCGTAGCCGATCTTCGGAAGGTGAAGCGCAAAGCCGCGAAGGCGCGAAGAAAACTCGGGCCGCCTGTCGGTCGTGATAGAATCACACTGCCTCCGCTTGGACTTCGCGTCTTCGCGGCTTTGCGCTTCAATCTGCTGCGTTCCTCGTTGGGCCTTCGTGATGAAAACTCCGGGGATCGAGCCGGATCAAAAGTGAGCGGAGTTCAACCAGACGGGCGGGCCGCCCGTCCCTACCTTTGCCAAGCCCCAGCATTTCACCACAGAGGCACGGAGACCCAGAGGTCGATTCCGGCTTTGGCGTTTGCCCCTTGGGATTTGCGATTTCCGAAAAAACTATCGTTTTTTCGGCGGCAGCAGCAGTTCGATCGTCGACAGCAGCTGCTCGTTGGTGAACGGCTTTTCCAAAATTGCATGCGCGCCGAACATGCGCGCGATCTTCAGGTAATCCCCGCGCGGCATGCGCCCGCCGCCCGACATCGCCACGATCGGCGTGTTCGGGTGCTTCTTGCGGAGCTCCGCGATGACTTCCGTGCCGTCCTTTTCCGGCATCAGCAGATCCGTCATCACCAGATCCACGTGCACCTGCGCCAGGATGCTGCTCACCTCCACGCCGTTGCTGGCCGTGACCACGCGATACCCCGCCGCCGCCAGCACGCGCTCGAGCGTGTCGCGCATCTCTTCCTCGTCGTCCACGATCAAAATCGAATAGGCGTTAGGCATGATTGTAGACAGGCTGCAAGTCAGCCCATGGACCGCAAGTCAGGAGACTGGTGCCGGGAGGCCGGTACATCTCGCACAGAGGCACAGAGTCGCAGAGGTCGGATGTTCTTGAGGTAGGGACGGGCGGCCCGCCCGTCCGGTTCGACTCCGCCCACTCTCGACCCTCGATCTATTTTTCACCGGAGGAAGACCGAGAGAAATCCGAGGTTCGGAAATCCGACCTCGGTTCGTCCTCGGTCTTCCTCCTGTTAAAAAACCGGATCGAAATGGCAAAGGGATCAATTCCCGGCTTCCTGGCTTCCGAATCAATTCATGAACCCAACCGGACCCGCGGGCCGCGCGTCCCTCTCTTTGTCAGAACACCCGGGAAAATCCGAACTCCGCGCCTTCGCGCCTCTGCGCGAGACGGATTGCAGGTCACCGCTCCCTCAAGGCCTCGTCAGTTGACGTCCTCGCCATCCCGCCAATCTTCCCTCACCTCTCCTGTCCACCGTCCTTTCCCTGTCTCCTGACTAATGGCTGATTTCATCGCCCCACCCACCACCGCCAAGCCCGAGCGCGCGTTCCTCATTGGCGTGCAGACGCAGAAGATGCCGCCCGGCGAGGGCTCCGAACTGCTGCTCGAATTGCAGGAGCTGGTGGAGAACCTCCAGCTGAAGGTCGTCCAGTCCACCCTCGTCAATCTGCGCGTCCCGGTTTCCGCCACGCTGCTCGGCACCGGCAAGACCGCCGAGCTGATCGAGCAGGCCAAGGCCGGGGGCGCGGATGTCATCGTGATCGACGAGGCGCTCACGCCTGGCCAGCAGCGCAACTGGGAAAAACTCTCCGGCCTCGCCGTCATCGACCGCCAGGAGGTCATTCTCGAGATCTTCGCCGATCGCGCCCGGACACGCGAAGCCATCCTTCAGGTCGCGCTCGCCCGCATGGAATATTCCCTGCCCCGCCTCACGCGCGCCTGGACCCACCTTTCGCGCCAGCGCGGTTCCGGCGGAATGGGCGGCGAAGGCGAAACTCAGCTCGAACAGGACCGCCGCATCGTGCGCGACCGCATCGCGCATCTGAAGGCCGAGCTCGCCAACGTCGTCCTCCAGCGCAGCGTGCAGCGCCGCAAGCGCCTCCGCGTGCCGGTGCCGACCGCGGCGATCGTCGGCTACACCAACGCCGGCAAGTCTTCCCTGCTCAACGCCATGACCGGCGCCCGCGTGCTCGCCGAGGACAAGCTCTTCGCCACGCTCGATCCGACCACGCGCCAGCTCGTGCTGCCCGGCAACCAGAAGCTGCTCGTCACCGACACCGTCGGTTTCATCCGCCGCCTGCCGCACGGCCTGGTCGAGGCGTTCAAGGCCACGCTCGAGGAGGTCATCATCGCCGGCTTCCTCATCCACGTCCTCGACGTCACCAACCCCAATTTCGAAAAGCACCACGCCACCACCCTCGCCGTCCTCGGCGAGCTCGGTGCCGCCGACCAGCCGATCATCACCGTCTTCAACAAGGACGATCTCGCCGACGACGCCATGCGGCAGCGCGCGCGCCAGCTCGTGCCGGACGCGCTCTTCGCCAGCGCCCGCACCGGCGTGGGCCTCGACCTGCTCGCCGCCCGCTGCCGCGAGCTCATCGCCGGCGAATTCAGCCTGACCACGCTGCTTGTCCCGCACGACCGCTACGATGTGATCGCCCGTCTCCACCAGCTCGGCCAGGTCCACGAACAGGAACACCGCGACGACGGCGTGTTGATCCAGGGCCGCTTCCCCGCCGCCCAAACCGGCTTCTTCGCCCCCTTCGTCGTGCCCGAGACCAAGGGCAAACCGAAGAAAAAGTAGGGCGCGTTATCCCTAACGCGCCGGTTTGCCTCCGCTAAACCCGAAACGCGGATGACG
>CALFNJ010000160.1 GCA_937902865.1 uncultured Opitutaceae bacterium | reverse complement strand
AGCTCCCCGATTCCGGCCAGCACTTCGATGTTTCTCAAAAGACTGTCATAGGCCCACTGCCAGTTCCGATAGTTCTCTTCGTCGGTCGGCGGCGGCTTCGGGCCGAGATCAACCGCCATCGACTGGTTCATGCTCACCAGTGGAAGCGCCAGGCCGGACCACGCATCGGCATAGCGCCGTTGCTCGACCAGATAATCGTAGGTGGAGTAGGCTAGCTCCCTCCTGCGTGCATCTTTCGCCGGCAACTGATCCATGAAGGCCAGGGTGAGCGCCGGTTCGCCCAGCGCCCGGTTGATCGCGCCGAATTCGCCCGCCGCCTCGCTCTCCGTCAGACCGGCGCGCATAAGCTGCCGGGCTTGGTCCCGCCGCTCCAGGAGCGCGGTTCGCGCCGGAGGATAATTTGCGGCCAGTTCCATCCAAAGATCCAGCAAGCTGCCAGTGCGCAACGCGGCCATTCGGGCTGCCCGCACCGCGCCAACATCGAAACACCAGATCAACTCTCGCAGCGCTTCGGCGTAGACCCCGGTTTTCATCAGCGCCTTTGTCCGATCGATTCGTTCCCGCACCTGCTCCGACGTCGGCGTCTCCTCCGCCGTCATCGTCGCGGTCGGCTCTGTTTTCATTTTCTTCGCCAGCGCCAGCAGCCGGGCATTCTCCGTTTCCGCACGCTGCCCGCGCTCGCTTTCCGTCTGCACACGGGACTCCAAGCTCGCGAATCTGGCGGCCAGCGCCCCCTGTTGGGCCGTGGCCTCCATCAAATCGGCACGCGCCGAGCCCCCGGCGATGAATGCCGTCCCCAATCCCGCGATCGCCACCACGAACGCCAATCCCGCGGCAAATTTTCCTGTGCTCATAAAGGCAAAAATCCCCGCGCCGCTACCGGCCGCGATCGTCGCGGAACTCGCCAGCGCCGCGCCCGTCACGCTCGCCGCCAGCCCCGCCGGTGCCGCCATGCCCGCCTGCTGCGTCAGCACCGTGCCCAACGCGGCCGCCGTCGACGTGACCCCGCGGCGCGCCAGCGCGGCCCGGAGCTTCTCGAGCGCGCGGTCCACGCGCGAGCGCGCGCCGTCCTCGGAAAGCCGGAGCTGGCGCCCGATCTCCGCGAGCGTGCGGCCCTCGAAAAAGCGCAGGATCACGGCCTCGCGATCGCGGTCCTTCAGGTCGCGCACGAGATCGTCGAGCGCGGGCCGCAGATTTTTCCAGTCGATCGTGGCCGCGGAATCTTCGTGCAGGGATTTCATGGCTTCGAATTTCCCCTCCCGTTCGCGCCACCGGCGCAGGTGAACCTGGGCGCCGCCAACTCCGCCGACATGGTGCTCACCTTCCGCAATACACATGACTGGCTCAACCACAGCCCTGCCACCCTGGACGCCGTGTTCAAGGCCGTGTTCGCCGCGCTCAAGCCGGGCGGCGTGTTCGGCGTCACCGAACACCGCGCCAAACCGTTCGCCGATGGTGTGGAAAGCGCCGGCGCACTGCACCGCCTCCCCGAGGATTACCTGATCGCGCTGGCCCTCAGGACCGGTTTCCGCGTGGCCGGCGTATCGCAGATCAACGCCAATCCGAACGACCCGGAAGACGTCAACGTGCACCGCCTGCCGCCGGACCTGTCCGGA
>CALFNJ010000159.1 GCA_937902865.1 uncultured Opitutaceae bacterium | reverse complement strand
CGACCGGTTGAAAATGGAGAACCTCGAGCGTCTGCAGCTCGCGGTGATCAATACCGATCTCCAGGCGCTGTCGTCCTCCCCGGTGCAGGACAAGGTTCTGATCGGCTCGGGCGTGACCCGCGGCCTCGGCGCTGGCGGCGATCCCGAACTCGGCCGCGAGGCGGCGGAGTCGGACCGCGAGAAGATCGCCGCGGTCGTGAAGGACTGCGACCTGGTCTTCCTCCTCGCCGGCATGGGCGGGGGCACCGGCAGCGGCGCTTCGCCGGTCGTCGCGGAAATCGCGGCGGAGCAGGGCGCGCTCGTCATCGCCTTTGTCACGCTCCCGTTCAGCTTCGAAGGCGGCCGCCGCCTGAAGCAGGCGGAGGAAAGCCTGCTCGCGCTGCGGCGCGTGTGCGACGCGGTCATTCCCCTGCCGAACGACGTGCTCCTGCAGGAAGCGGCGGACAAGGAGACGGTGCTCGATTCCTTCGCGCGGGCCGATGACTGGATCGCGCGCGGCGTGAAGTCGATCTGGGCGATGCTGTTCCGCACCGGCCTGATCAATCTCGATTTCGCCACGCTGCGGCAGGCGTTCACGACGCGCGGCGGCAAGACTCTCTTCGGGCTCGGCAGCGGCCAGGGCGAGAACGCCGTGCCCGATGCGATCGAAAGCCTCAAGCTCTGCCCGCTGCTCGCGACGCCGGAATTCTCCCGCAAGGCCGACCGCCTGCTGGTCAACATCGTCGGCGGCGCCGACCTCACGCTCCCGAAGGTCAACGAACTGATGACCGCCGTGGCCGAGCAGTTCGGCAAGGAATCCCACATCGTGATGGGTGCCGTGATCGACGAGCAGATGCAGGGCAAGGTGGAGGTGTGCGTGCTCGGCACGAGCGACATGGGCGGTCGCGGCGCGGTGCGCCGTCCGGTGGCGCCGACGCGCGCCAAGCTGCCCATTTCCCGTCCGTCCGACGCCGGCGCCCCGGTCGTGGCCACCACGGTGGGCACGTCCTCCCCGGCCTCGACCCCGATGACGGCGGCGCACGTCCCGGCCAACGTGCCGGCGACTTCGGCCACGACGCATGCCGCCGCGGTGCATGCCGCCAAGGCGGAGCAGAACGAATTCAGCTTCGGCGAAATCGAGAGCCGCGGTTATTTCGACAAGACCGACCGCAATCTCTTCGACGGCCAGGACCTCGACGTGCCGACCTATCTGCGCAAGGGGATCAAGATCGCGATTTGAAGCCGTATCGTCTGCGAGGCTCCCCGCAAATCACGCGAATCGGCGTGAATCTTTCGGGCGGGCCTCACGCCCAGGCAACAAAGGTCCGAGGTTGCCGCGACGACAAGCGCGGCTCAGCGGTTCGAATATTTCGGCGCGGAGAGATCGGGCGCGGGTGAGCCGGGTTTTTGCTTCTGGCGCTCCCATTCCTTGCGGAAGGAAGCTTCGCGCTCGGTGATGTAGGTTTTGTAGCCGGCGGGATCGATGAAGGGATTGACGGCGCCGGCCTTCATCTTGGGGAATTTTTCCTCGAGGCCGAAGTATTCGCCGTGCGAACCGAGGAAGAGGTCGGCCGGCGTGCTCTTCAGGACGGCAAAGGTTTTTTCGTAATCCTCCGCGATGTGCGGATAGGTTTTGTTGCCGACCAGAAGATAACCTTGGTTGACGTTCGGGCTGCCGATGATGACGGCGTTGAGTTTCTTCCCGCCTTCTTCGACGGGAATGACCCAGGTCGTGCAGCCGGGGGTGTGGCCCGGCGTGCGCCGCGCGGTCCCGGTCGTGCCGCCGAGTGCGACCGTGTCGTTGTCGTGGAGCACGCGATCGACTTTGACGCCGGGCCGCCCGCGCGCGGTGCTTTCCTCCGCTGCAACGTCCGGCTCCATCGCCATGAAGCGCGCGCCGGTCTCGGTTTTAATCTGGCCGGCGGCGGCGTCGTGATCGCCGTGCGCGTGGCTGACGAGGAGAATCTTCGTGTCGGCGTAGTTG
>CALFNJ010000158.1 GCA_937902865.1 uncultured Opitutaceae bacterium | reverse complement strand
TACTTCATCCGGCACATCCAGGATTTGCGGAACGACGTCCCCCAGACCGCGGATCCGCGCAAGACGAACACAGCGACGATGATCGCGCTGGCCAAGGCCATGACCGACGACGAGATCAAGGCCGCGGCGGAATATTTCGGCTCGATCAAGTGGTCGGCGCAGTGGGTCCGCGTGGTGGAGACCGACCTCGTCCCGAAGACGAAGATTTCCGGCAACCTCTTCATCGCGACCGAGACCGCCCGCACCGAGCCGATCGCCGGCCGCATCATCGAGGTCCCCGAGAACGAGGAACAGGCCGAGACGCTCCGCAACGCGCATTCCGGTTTCGTCGCCTACGTGCCGGTTGGCAGCGTGAAGCGCGGCGAGAACCTGGTGAAGACCGGCGGCATGAGCGTGGTCAACGGCGCCATCGTCCCCGGCAAGACAATCGCCTGCATCACCTGCCACGGCCCCGACCTGATGGGCCTCGCCGACATCCCCGGCATCGCCGGCCGCTCGCCGAGCTACATGGTGCGCCAGCTGTACGACATGCAGCAGGGCACGCGCAAAGGCACCTCCGCCCCGCTGATGCAGCCCGTGATCGCGAACCTCAACGGCGATGACATGGTCGCGATCGCGGCGTACGTCGCGTCACTCGTGCCGGGGGCGAAGCTGTGATCCGCGGGACGCGAAAGTAACAGGTTCCAAGTAACAAGTACCAAGGGAGTCCGCGCTTCGCGTCAGCGCGTAGCAGCCGCCGTGAGGCGGCTGGAGTCGGGGGCCGGAGATTAGCCGCGAAAAGGCGCAAACAGCGCAAAAACGATCCGCGGAAACTTCGGATCGTTTTTGCGTTATCTGCGCCTCTTTGCGGCCAACCTCCGCCGGCTCGGCCTCAGGCCGGATTGGCCAGTTTCCGGCCTTCGCCCTCGGGATTGTTTTTCACCACGCAGGTGGAATCGAAGATCATCGTCTCGCCCTTTTCCGCGGTGAACGCGGGCCAGTGCGGCAGGCCGGCGTGGTTGGGGTTGCCGGTGCGGGCGAAGTTCACCCACGCGCCGCTGACCTGCTTCGCCAGGGCCAGCGCCTCGGGCGTGCGACCGGTGTAGTGCTCGCAGAGCACCGCGTTGTCGAAGACGAACGCGACTTCGCAGCTGTGGAAGGTACCGGGACGACCGTCGAGCATCGGCGTGTTCCAGCCGAAGATGTACTCGTACGCCGGCGCCCCGCCCGCCGCCGCCTTGCGCGCGGCCTGAATGAAAGCGATCTGCCGGGCGGGACCCGCCGCGATCGCGGCGTAGATGTGGAACGGCGCCGATCCCGGATACTCGCGGCGATACGCCTCGACGATCGCCGGGCCCTGCGCGCCGAACGCCTCGCCGACGCGGCGGCGCATCTCCTCCTCCGTCATCGTCAGCGCCTGCGCGTTGTCCACGCCGTTGACCGACTCATGCAGGCACGTGCCGGTCATCAGCGGCACGTTCGCCGAGATCGCGAGGCCTTCCGGATCGAAGGGATGATGCGGGAACACCGAGCCGTCCATCGTCGGCCCGAACGCGATGCCGCCGAAGACGCGACGCAGCGGATTGCCCGCGCCGCGGGGAAATTTCCGTCCGACCGAATTCGACGCCGCCACGAGCTTCTCCACCGAAATGTTCTTCAGCTCACCGACCTGGTTCTTCGTCAGGCCGAGCTCCTCCATGAACGCCGCCGCGAGCCGGCCGGAATCCTCGGGCGTGCTCATTTTCAAATACGAGCCGCTCTCGATCACGGCGCGGTGGAACAGACCCTTTGCCGCGGGCATCGCCATCAGCGCGGCGACTTTTCCGCCGCCGCCCGACTGGCCGAAGATCAGCACATTGTTCGGGTCACCGCCGAAATTCGCGATGTTGTCGCGCACCCACTCGAGCACCGCGAGGATGTCGAGCATGCCGACATTCGCCGAACGCGCGTACTCCGGGCCGCCGAGCTCCGCGAGATTGAGATAACCGAAGGCGTTGAGCCGGTGATTGTGCGTCACCACGACGACGTCGTGATTCCGCGCGAGGTTATCGCCGTCGTACGAGAGCAGGTCCTGGCTGCAGCCCTGCGTGAAGCCGCCGCCGTGCATGTAGATCATCACCGGACGGCGCTTCGAGCCGTTGATTTCCGGCGTCCAGACGTTCACCCGCAGGCAGTCCTCGCCCTGCACCTGCTCGGCATAGCCGCGGTAGAGAAGGAATGAATCCTCATCCTTCGACGCGCTGTTGTGTCCGTCCGTGTTCACCCGCGTCGCATCGTACATCGGGCAAACGCGGCCGTAGTGCAGCGCGTTGCGGATCCCGGCCCAGCGCTCGGGCTTGGTCGGCGGCATAAAGCGCGCCGCGCCGCTCGTCGGCGCGCCGTACGGCACGCCCTTGAAACTATAAACGCCGTCGCGCCGGCAGCCGCGCAGTTTTCCCGAAGTGGTCTCGACCACGGTCGTGGCATCGGAGGCGACGACCGGCTGGCCGCGCCCGCCCGCCGCCGTCGGCGCCGACGAGGCCGCGGCGGCCTGCGCCGCGTTTGTTTTCGGCAGCACCGCCGCCGTGGCGAGCCCCGCGCCGAGCGCGGCGAGGCCTTTGACAAAGGTGCGCCGCTCGAGCGCGGGCGCAGTGGGGGAAGGAAGCTCCTGAGAAACCGAGGCAGCAGCGGATGATTTTTCCATGGGATAAATGGGGGTGGACCCGAGTGTACGGACGAATCCACACCCAGCACAAGCCGCCGAAATGATTTTCGATTTTGGATTCTCGATTTTCGATTCTTGCTAAATCAAGATCGGCGGCGCCGTGAGTGCGAAAGGCAGGCAGCGCAGCAAGCGGTGAGTCAGGAAACTTCTCGGGCTCACGTTTCGGCCTGTCTTTTCGCTCAGATTTTCTCCCTTTCAATTTCCCGCGTTCGCTTCCCAATCGAAAATCGACAATCCAAAATCGAAAATCCCCGGCTCTAAAGTAGGTGCTTGCCCCATATACCGACCGGGAATTACTTGCGACTCTCTCTCTCGAATGACCGCCAAATCGAATTCCCTCACTCAATCGGATATCCGAGAGATTCTCTCTCATCTTGAGTGCAGCCTGGCGGTTCTCGACAAGCGGGCCGGCCAGCTTTCGGCCGCGGAGTTGTCCCTGAAAAGCATGCTGCGCACCCTCAAGCGGGAGCTCGAGCTGCAGTTTCGGGCCCGCGAGCTCGACGGTGAGTGAGTGTGAGCGAGTTCCGTCGGCCTTGCGCTTGCAGCCGTAGATCAGGCCGCTTGGTTGGGGTTGATTCCCCACCAACACTTTGCGACGCCTACAGGTCTATTCCGGCATGAAAGACCAAGATTATCGGACCATCCTCAATGCCATCGATGAATCGCTGCGCTTGATGGGCGATGAGCCCGTCGAGCCCGGCTACGAACACGAGATCTATCTGGAGCTGCGCAAGATTCGCGAAACTCTCATCCGCGCCCAGCGCGACTCGCTCGACAAAAATATCCAGCGCCCCGACAGCCGCTCTCCCACCGGCGTGCCGTAACGCCACGCTATCATCCATCCATCGCCGAAAGTCAGGAAATCAAAACCTGAGTTAGCCGCGAAAAGGCGCAGAAACCGCAAAAACGATCCGCTGCAGAAGCTCGGATCGTTTTTTGCGTTTTCTGCGCCTTTTCGCGGCCAATTGCTGGGGATCCAAATCTTCGCCGCCTCATGTGACATGTCAGTGGCCAAAACAGATTGAGCAGCCGACTGAAATTGGCCTGTCGCTCCGTCGATTCTCCCGCCATCGTCAGCCCGCTCGTTGCTTTCGTTCGGCTTTACCCCTCCACCCCCGAAGCTCGTGAAAATTCGTTTCCTGTCCGTGTCTGCAGCTGCATTGGCTGCGTCCGTTTCCCTCTGCCTCACGCTCGCCTCCCTCCCACTCCCGCTGCGCGCGGCCGATGAACTGCCACGCTCATGGGTCGACCCCGACACCGGTCACCGCATCGTCCAGCTCTCAACCGATCCCGGCAGCGCCTGTCTCTACTTCACGCAATACGCGTACACCGCGAACGGCACGAAGCTGCTGATGACAACGCCGCAGGGCATCGATCTCGTCACGCTCGCCACCGGCGCCATCGAGCATGTCTTCCAAGGCAAGCCCGAGCGCGTGCTCCAGACCGGACGTAAGACCGGCGCGATCTTTTATTCGAAGGATGGCTTTCTCTACGCCCTCGATCCGGCGACGAAGCAGTCGCGCCAGGTCGCCAAGGCACCCGCACGCGGCAGTTTCCTGTCGGTCAATTCCGACGAGACGCTCGCCGCCGGCACGTTCACGCTCGGTGAGAGCAACGCCCGCGCCGCCGTCGCCACGCCGACTCCGTCCGCGAGCGGCGCCGGTGCGGGCGCCGTGCAGAAGGGCCGCGACAATTATCCCGACAAGCATGACATGATGGACCGCCGTCTCGCCGAGCGGCTGCCGATGACGCTGTTCACCGTCAATCTGCAGACCGGCGAATACAAAGAGCTCGTCCACGGCACCGACTGGCTCGGGCACGTGCAATTCTCGCCGACCGCGCCCGATCTCCTGATGTATTGCCACGAGGGCCGCCAGTGGAAGCTCGACCGCGTCTGGCTCATCCGCACCGACGGACACTCCGAGCCGATGCTCGTGCACCAGCGCACGATGAAGATGGAAATCGCGGTCCACGAATACTGGAGCGATGACGGTCAGTGGATCTGGTACGACCTGCAGACCCCGCTCGCCGAGGTCTTCTGGGTCGCCGGCTACAACGTCACCACTGGCCAGCGGATCTGGTATCACCTTCCGCCGAACGAGTGGCGCTCCGTCCACTACAACACCTCGCCCGACGGGAAACTATTCTCCGGCGACGGCTCCGGCACCGATCCGGCGATGGTCTACGGCCACCCGGAAGATACGAAGTGGCTCGTGCTTTTCCGGCCGCAGCTGACTCCCGACATGCCCGACGAGACGCCCGACCAGGCGCACATGATCCAGGCCGGCTCCTTCAAATCCGAGCGCCTCGTCAACCTCGCCAAGCACGACTACTCGCTCGAACCGAACGGCAACTTCACCCCCGACGGCAAATGGATCGTCTTCCGCTCCAACCTGCGGGGGCCGACGCAGGTGTACGCGGTGGAAGTGGCCAAAGCGGGAAACAAAGCGGGAAAGTAACAAGAGCCAGGTAACAAGTAACAGGGCGGACAAAACCCAAATCCCAAAGGTCCAAACGCCAAAGATCCGATCCCAACCGCAGGCATCGGAAGGTTCACCAACAAGGCACAAAAGCACGAAGCAGGTCCCAATCTGAATTCTCTCTGCGGATCGACCTCCGCGTTTCTGCGCCTCTGCGCGAGATCCGAATTCCGACGGTTTGAATCCGTTTCGCTCCGCTCTATTTCCCCGATGAATTACCCCCGCCCCCGCTTCCGCCTCGTTCTCCTTCCGCTCCTCCCTCTCCTCGCGCTTTCCGCCCACGGCGCCGAGGCGGCGCTCACGCCGAAGGCCTATCGCGACTTTGCGCTGCGGCACGACGGTGATCCCAAGCACGGCCGCGAGCTGTTCCTCGCCCAGCAGCAGACCGCCTGCGCGCGCTGCCATACGATTGACGGACACGGCGGGCGCGCCGGGCCGGACCTGTACGCGGTCGGCGACACGTTTCCGCGCGGCAACCTGATCGACGCGATCCTCGATCCCTCCGCCACGATCGCTGTCGGCTACAGCGCCACCACGGTCGAGACCAAGGCCGGCCAGTCCTTCACCGGCATCGTCAAGCAGGCCAACGACAGCGTCGTCGAACTGATGAACATCGACGGCGCCGTGTCGCGCATCGCGACGAACGAGATCAAGGCGCAGCACGGCAGCCCGATCTCGCTGATGCCGCCCGGCCTGTACGCCACCATGTCGACGCAGGACTTCACTGACCTGATCGATTACCTCGTCACGCTGAAGCAGCCTGCAAATTCCCTCACCAGCAACCGCGGCATGCCCGACACCATTCCCGCCGCCGCGAAGCCGGTCACGCTGCGGCCGTTCTTCAAGGAGCGGTTTCCGTCGTCGGTCGTGCAGAAGCCCGGCGATGTGCGCTCCGGCATCACGTGGTTCGGCCAGTTGCCCGGCAGCAAGCCCGGTCAGGGCTACATTGTCGCGCACCAGTCCGGCAAAATCTGGCTGATCGACAAGCTGCCCAGCGGCGAGGAAACGCGGACGCTCTTCGCCGATTTCAGCCCCGAGATTTACAGCCAGGTCGGCCCCAACGGCCTGCTCGGCCTCACGTTCCACCCGCACTTCCGGGAAAATCATCTCTATTACCTGAAGCATCAGGTGCTCGAGGATGGAAAGATCGCCTCGGTCGTGACGGAGAAGCGCGCCTCCGACGACTTCCGCCACGACTCCGGCGCGCCGTCGCGGCGGATCATCAAGATCGTCACCGTCACGCAAAACCACACCGGCGGCTGCGTCGCCTTCGGCCCCGACGGCTATCTCTATCTCGGCATGGGCGACACCGGTCCGCAGGGCGATCCCAACGGCCACGCCCAGAACCTGCAGCTGCTGCTCGGCAAGCTGCTGCGCATCGACGTGGACCACCGTGATCCCGGTCTGGCCTACGCGATTCCCGCCGACAATCCCTTCCGCGGCCGCAGCGACGCCCGCCCGGAAATCTGGGCTTACGGCCTGCGCGAGCCGTGGCGGTTCAGCTTCGATCCTGTCACCAGCGATCTGTGGGTCGGCGACGTCGGCCAGGATCGCGTGGAGGAAGTCGACATCGTGCGCCGCGGCGAAAACTACGGCTGGAACGTGTACGAAGGCTTCGAGCCCTATTCCAACCAATACCGTCAGGAAGGCCGCGCGTTCGTCCAGCCGATCGCCGCCTACAAGCGGAAGTACGGCAACTCGGTCACCGGCGGCTACGTGTACCGTGGCGACAAAACCTCGCCGTTCTATGGCGTCTATATTTTCGCCGACTACACCTCGCAGCGCATCTGGGGCCTCACGCAGGAGAACCGCACGCTCAAGACCCTGCTCGAGATCGGCAAGTGCCCCGAGAGCCTCTGCTCCTTCGGCACCGACGAAGCCGGCAACCTCTACGCGGTTGGCTACACCGGCATGGTCTACGCGATCGACTTCACCGGCGCCGTCTTCGAACCCGCCAAGCCATCACTGGCCGCAGCGCCGTAAGCTAAAAATTCCAAATCAATTCCCGGAATTTCACCACAGAGGCACAGAGACACGGAGAAATCAGCGAACCCGTAGGTGCGTCCCTTGGGACGCCCGTTCGGACTCGGATTCAGACCGGGCGTCCCAAGGGACGCCCCTACATTGATCGAATCGATCTCCGTGTCTCCGTGCCTCTGTGGTGAAATTCCGATGATTCGCTTCCGATTCCTTTAAATTTAAGTCATGACTAATCCGTCTACATTTCCTCGATCCGCTCGCTTCGTACTCGGCCTTCTGGTGGCGAGCGTTCCACTCGCCGTCCGGGCCGCGTCATCCTTGCCCGTGTGGGAGCGCCATGCGTTTGCGCTGCCGGAGTCGATCTGGAGCGTCGAAGCCGCGGACGTGAATGGCGACGGGAAGCTCGACCTCATCGCCATCGGCATCACCAAGGTCTACGCGCTGACCGCGCCCGACTGGCAGGTGCATGAGCTCTTCACATCCAGGAGGGCAAGATGCTCTACTGCGTCGCGCTCGATGTGGACCACGACGGCGACAAGGATCTCGTCCTCGGCCGCTACGCGATTCCGTGGATCGACTACCGCCAGGCGCAGGCCGAGGGCAAGGCGCTGCCGCCGACACCGAAAGGACCCGACTTCAGCGTCGCCTGGATCGAGAACACCGGCAACCCCGACCGCCCCTGGCCGCTGCACGTCATCGACCGCGAACTCAACGGCGTGCACGGGCTTTGCCTCGCGGACGTCGACGCCGACGGCCGCCCCGACGTGATCGCGCAAAGCATCAGCGGACCGTTCTTCGCCAACAGCGTAGTCTGGTTTCAAAATCCGGCCCCCGGTCAAAGTGTGATGACGCGGCACGTCGTCACCAAAGGCGGCACCGACGGACGTCCGCACTACCTCGATTTCGCCGACCTCAACGGCGATGGCCGCGGCGACATCCTCCTCGGCGACTCCGGCGCCGGCACGTTCACGTGGTGGGAGCGCGGCGCGAATCCCGACCAGCCGTGGACCAAGCATCTCGTCGCCCAGGAAAAAGGCGCGACCAACATCAAGGCCGCGGACCTCAATCGCGACGGCAGGCCCGACATCGTCGGCACCGCCGGACACGGCAAGGGCGTGTACTGGTTCGAAGGCCCGGACTGGAAACGGCACCCGATCGACGCCGACCTCACCAACCCGCACTCTTTGGCCGTGACCGATTTTGACGGTGACGGTCATCCCGACATCGCCGTGGAATCTTACACCGCCTTCGTCGCCCGCTGGTACCACAACGACGGCCACGGCAACTTCACCGCGCAGGAATTCGATTCCGGCCACAAGCAGCAATCCTACGACATGAAGGTCAGCGACCTCGACGGCGACGGCCGCCCCGACCTGATCATGGCCGGCCGCGAATCGAACAACGTCGTCTGGTACCGGAACGCCGCCAAGTAGCGCGCTCTGATCCAAGGTAGGGACGGGCGGCCCGCCCGCCCGGTTCGCCTCCGCCAACGGATTTACATCCGATTCTCTGTGCTCTCCGTGTCCTCGGTGCGAAACCGGATCGGGGATCGTGTTTTCGATCGTCGAGCCGTTTTCACACAGAGATCACGGAGGACACAGAGGCTGAGACGTTAGCGTTCACGCCGTGCGAGATACTTCCGAATTCCGTGGTCCTCGACCTCACGGCGCCGCCTTCCTCAGCGCCTCTCCCTCCGCCCGCAACCGCGGCAGCGCCGCGTGATCGGCCCGCAGCCGCTCCAATTCTCCCGGCGGGATCTGCTCCGCCTTCAGTCGCCGGTTCTCCTCCCGCAAATGCTCTAACTCCCGGGTCTCCTGCCGCATCAGGCTCAGGTCTCCTTCCAGAGCGAGAGTTTGCTGCCGCTGAACCATCCAGACAGCACCGCCAGCGCCCGCCACGCCGAGCGCGAGCAGAGTGAAAAGCAAGGTTGAGCGGGATTTCATAAAGATGGGTAAAATCGCACGATGTAGGGGCGTCCCTTGGGACGCCCGGCTCGATTCGAGCTCTCGGACGGGTCTCGGACGAGCGTCCCAAGGGACGCCCCTACCTGTTCCTTTGTTATGGGCTGACTTCGCTCGACGGTGAGTTCGCGGCTGGGAGAGAATTCGCGTCCGTGCTTCTGAATGAGAGTGACGGCGCCGCGCGGATGGTTCCGTCCTTTAAATCTTTGGGCCCGACCTGAATTCGGACCACGGGTCGCACCACGCCTGAGGCCTGAGTGCTTTGCTTCAATACATCCCGCTCATACTGCTTGTCCCCGATCTCCCGTGCTTTTTGCTGCAGGGCGAGCGCGACCTCCGCCCTTGCCTGCTCCGGGAGCGAAGGGTCTTTCGCCTGCGCCTGCAGTGCCTTGTATTCCTGTACGAGCGCGATGCCCTCCCGGTTGATGCGTTCGAGCTCCGACTGAATCCTCTGTTGGTTGTCGGTCCGGGCCTGATTCACTCGCCGAGCGTCCTCACTGCGCTTTTTCAGCCCGACGGCCTCTTCCGCCAATTGCTTCAACTCCGCGTCGTCCCGGCGCAGCGCCTCCACCTCCGTCAACGTGTCGGCGAGGCCGCGATTTTCCGTCCGCAACGCGGTGATCTCCCGCGGCTGGTTCTGCCCGGCGGCCAGCTCCCGACGCAGATCGCCCTTCACGCTCGCCTGCAACACATAGCCCGCGACGCCGGCCAGCGCGAGCGCGGCGACGATTCCCACCTGGATTTTGCTCATGCTCATAAAAGCCAGCCACCAACCCGCGCTCGCCGCGGTTCCCGCCGCCGTCCCCGCGAGCGCCGTGCCGGTGATGGCTACCGCCAGCCCGGCCGGCGCGGAGGTCGCGGCCTGACCTGTGAGCGTCAAGGCCAGCGCAGCGGTCGTGGAGGTGACGCCGCGGCGCGCCAGCAGCGCGTGCAGCTTGTCGAGCGCCCGCTCGACGCGTTTGCGGGCGCCATCCTCCGACAGCCGAAGCGCGTGGCCAATGTCCGTGAAGGACTGGTCGTCGAGAAATCGCAGCGCGATCGCGTCGCGATCGGAGTCCGGCAGTTCGCCCATGACCTCGTCGAGGACCGGACGGAATTTTTCCCAACCGGCGTCGTTCGCCGAATCCGAAGTGTCTTCCCGCATGATTTCAGCCCCCCGTTCACGCGCCCGGCGCCGGCGCTCCGACCGCATCATATCGCTCGCGGCAAACTGCGCGCTGCGATACAGCCAGCTGCTCAGCACCGCCCGATCTGCCAGTTGCGCCGCCTTCCGGGCCAGATCGAGGAACACGCGCTGGGCCACATCCTGCGCGAGGTGCGCATCCCCGCCGACCTGCCGCAGGGCGACGGAGTAAACCAGGTCGAGGCGGCGTTTCACCAACTCGGCAAAAGCCGCCTCCGAGTGGTCGGCGGCATACCGGCGGAGCAATTCGGCATCCTCTGTCATGGTTCGTCACCTTCCTATCAGGCACCGAACCAAAAATCCGGACAAAATCGCCGAAATTTCGGTGGTCACTCATTTTAAGTTTTTGAGGCGATTGCCTGGGGGCGAACGGCGACCGTTTCGGGGAGACCAAACTTCAATCCGGTTGGCCACAAAAAGGCTCAAAGGATCTTCACTTTTGGGCAGAGTCTGCATCGCGCCTATAGGCGCACGAGAGAGCAGCGCCGGAACTTGGGATCTTTGCGCTTTTTTGCGGCTAACTGGATTAGAGAATCACGCGGCGAATTTAGCTGCCCAAGCTTCTTTGCGCTCAGCTTGGCAAATTGATTCACGACCGAAATTTCTACGCTGAGACACCTGCACACAGGCAGGCCGGCAAGCTCCTCTCGTTACGCTGGAATCCGCTCGGATTTGAACACGGAGGGCGCGGAGGGGAAAGGAGGTCGCGGAGCATACGGGGCCCCTCTTCATCTCCGCTCCTCTCCGTCACTTCCGCGCCCTCCCTTCCCCTCCGCGCCCTCCGTGTTCCAGTCACGCTCCGAGGATGAGTGCTCCACTCCACCATCACGGTCCGCCGGACCGCGACCGAAGGAAAGGAAACGTGAACCGTTTGGGCGGCGGCGCGGCCACCACGGAGATGGCCCCGAAGCTAGCCGAACCCGTAAAACTCGGCAGCATCATGCGGTAGTTTCCCTGAGCCAGGCCCGTGAGCCACGGTAGAGTTTCTCCGGGCAGTTGCCGTTGCACGTCCGGCGGCAAGACGAGATCGAGCCGGGATTGAGCCGATTGCTGCAGCGCAATCAGGGCGGCGCGTTTTTGCTCCGTCGTCAGCGAGGCATCCATGTGAATGTCTGACGCGCGCATCCCGATGTCCGCCGCCAGTTGCATCACGCGGCCGGCCGTGCCGTCGGGAAGGCCCGCCGCCTTTGCCGTTCGGTTGATCGCGGCTTCGTCATTGCCGCTAGAAATATAGGCCATCGCCCGGTCATAGCCGATTTGCGCCACCATCTGCTCCATCGTGGCGCTCAGGAGGTCGGCGTACGCGTCCACAAAGCCGGGGGTGCTTCTCCCCAGGTCGCGCGATTTTTCCTGAAACCCATCAACGATCGGCTTGATGGTCCGGTATTCGGCTTCCGTCCCGTCAAACGCTCCCATTCGGGCCGCGACATCGCCGGCGGTTCCGGAAAAACGCAGATCGTATTCCGCCCGTTCTCCCGGCGTCAGCGCCGCCAGCACATCCTTGCGCCGCTCCGTCTCCAGCAGTTGCAGCTGGTCCACCGCGGAAGCCAGCATCGGTCCGACGGTCGTGCGCGGCAGGCGGGCCTGCAGGTCGGCATAATCGAGATCGATCTGCGCGAGCAGGCGACGCTTGTCCGGCGGCAGGAACAGGTAATGGCTTTCCGCGTCCGCCTGGTCGAAAGGGCTTCGGTCGAAGAGCCGACTCAACGGATCGGTCACCATGGACTGGAGGATCTTCGCGTCGCCGGCTTCCGCCAGGCGGCCGGAACGCCACCAGGCCGTACGCGCCCGGTCGATCTGCCGCGCCGCCAGCTCATCGGCGGCGCGCTGCCGCACCACGCCGGTGACCACGAAGCGACTCGTCGTCTCATCCATTCCCGCCGCGCGCAATCGGTCCCGCAGCGCCGCCGGTTCCGCCGTGTCCCATCCCGTCAACCAGGACCGAGGTTGCGCCACCACGGCAGGCGGGCGTGCCTGCGACCGGGTGTGAACCATCCGCTGTTGCGACGGCGGTCCGAAGCCCAGCCAGAGGTTCGCCGCCAGCGACAGGCCAAGAATAATTCTCAGGATCGTCTTCATGCGCTCAGCCACCCGCCGGGCGGCGCATCACAAACTGTTTACTGACGCCGCCCGCGGGAACAGGCCCCTCCACGGAATTTCCCCCG
>CALFNJ010000157.1 GCA_937902865.1 uncultured Opitutaceae bacterium | reverse complement strand
TGGTCGATCGGGTTATGCCGGCCGTGCGTGACGAAGAACACGCTGGTCGCATCCGCCGGCAGCGTGCCGTCGATCGCCTCGTTCTCCCAGGTCCAGAGGCTGAGCCGGGGCAGCCGGGCGTCGGCGTCGCTGGTCACCTCGCCCTCCGCGAACATCACCGCCGGGCGATCCTCTTCATCGAAACTGCCCTCGATCAAATCGGCCAGCACTTCGCGCCGGCCCGAGCCGGAGGCGCCGAGGATGAGATAGACGAGCGGTTTGTCGGAGGACATGGCGGGCGAAACGAATTAGGAATTAAGAAGGAGGAAGGAAGAATCAGGATTTGTCGAAAAAGACCGCGCGTTTGGCGGACGGGTCCTTGTTCAGATCAGGCATCGATCCGGTCTCGCACAGAGGCGCAAAGGCGCAGAGGTCGGAAATCAGTCAGATCGCACTCTGCGAGCTCCGCGTCTCTGTGCGAAACCGGATCGGAAGCCCGCCGCGGGAGATCGTTTCTCCAACCCGCTGCTTTCCCAGCCGGCTCCGCCCGCGGTCAGAACTTGAAGAGCTGGTTCTGCGCCGCGTGACGCATCCAGTGATCGAGGATCACCAGGGCGGCCATGGCCTCGACGATCACGACGGCGCGCGGCACGACGCAGGGATCGTGACGGCCCCGCGCGGCGAGTTCGGTCGGATTGCCCCGGACATCGACGGTCTTCTGCGGCTGGAGAATCGTGGCGGTCGGCTTGAACGCGACGTTGAAGACGATCTCCTCGCCATTGCTGATGCCGCCCTGCACGCCGCCGGAACGGTTGGTGGCCGTCCGCACGCGGCCGTCGCGGGACTCGAAGGCGTCGTTATGCTCGCTGCCCTTAAGACGCGCGCCGGCGAAACCGCTGCCGATCTCGAAACCCTTGGTCGCCGGGAGCGAAAGCATCGCCTTGCCGAGGTCGGCTTCGAGCCGGTCAAAGGCCGGTTCGCCCAGGCCGGGCGGCACCCCGCGGATGCGGCACTGGATGATGCCGCCGACAGAATCACCCGTGCTGCGCACCTGCTTGATCCGTTCGATCATGGCCGCGGCGGTCGCGGGATGGGGGCAGCGCACGGCGGTCGCCTCGATTTCGGCGAGCGTGGGAAAAGTGGCGGCCGCGCCGACCGGCATGGCGATGTCGTGGACCTGGGAGACGAAGGCGCGGATTTCCACCGGCTGGTCGGGATTCGCCTGCGCCAGGATCTTGCGCGCGATCGCTCCGGCGGCGACCCGGCCGATCGTCTCGCGGGCGGAGCTGCGGCCGCCGCCCTGATGATCGCGGATGCCGAATTTCGCCTGATACGTGTAATCGGCGTGCGAGGGCCGGAATTTTTCGCGCATCTCGTCGTACGCGCCCGGGCGGGCGTCGCTGTTGCGCACGAGCATGGCGATGGGCGTCCCCGTGGTGCGCCCCTCGAAGAGTCCGGACAGGATTTCCACGCGATCCTCCTCCTTGCGGGGAGTGACGATGTCGCTCTGCCCCGGCCGGCGGCGGTCGAGATCGGCCTGGATCTCACTCACGGCCAGCGGCAGGCGCGGCGGGCATCCGTCCACCACCACGCCGACCGCGGGGCCATGGCTTTCGCCCCACGTGGTGACCGAGAAAAGTTGACCGAAGCGGTTGGACATTGTGGCCCGGGAGGGTTGGCCCCGGAGTTTTCCGTCGCAAGCGGCAAATCCACATGCTCTTGGCAACCTTCGCCGGGATGTGCCGTCTCATAGGCCACATCGCCGTTTACAACCCGGGGCCTCCAGCCTTTGCTTTTCTTCTGCCCCGGTGCGTGCCGGCCTTCCCAAAAACCTCTCCTTCCTCCGCATGAGCTTGCGCTTTCTTCGCCTGTTCCCGGCCGCCTGCCTCGCCATCATCGTCGCCACCGCCGCCCAGGCCCAGACTCCCCCGACTGCGGCCGCTCCCGTCAATGATCCGCTGGTGGGGCCGATCAAGATGCCCGATGCGGACATCGACTCTGTTTTCGGCGCGCTCGAAAACCTCACCGGCAAGACGATCTTCCGCCCGCAGGCCCTGCCGACCGCGACTTACAACATCCGCATCGACAAGGACACGCCGACCTCCCGGGCCATCGGTTAT
Organism: uncultured Opitutaceae bacterium; assembly: GCA_937902865.1. Taxonomy (GTDB): domain Bacteria; phylum Verrucomicrobiota; class Verrucomicrobiia; order Opitutales; family Opitutaceae; genus CAIUWA01. Next base: position 2,087 of record CALFNJ010000157.1, on the reverse strand, counting down.
ATCGAGACCGCGCTGCAGCTGAACGGCATCGCCATCATCCCCCTGGATGAACACACGCTGAAGGCGGTGTCTTCGACGACCGCCCGCACCGAGGCGCCCGAGCTCATCACCGGCTCCACCCTCGACCTCCCGCCCAGCGGCAAGATCGCCTCGAAGATCTTCACCCTGAACTTCCTCCGCGTCGGGGAATTGGTCCAGCAGATCACCGGCCTCCTCTCCACCAACCTCGGCGGACTGCAGAGCATCCTCCAGCTCCAGAACCAGAACGCCGTGCTCATCACCGAGACGGTCACCAACCTGCAGCGCATCGAGACGCTCCTCAACACGGTCGACCATCCCGCCACCGGCAACATGGTGCCAAAGTACTACCCGCTGAAAAACGGCGCCAAGGCCAGCGACCTCGTCACTCGCATCAACACGATCATCGCGCCCCAGCGCGCCCAGCTCGGCACCGCCACGACGCTCACCGCCGACGATCGCACGAACCAGATCATCCTGATTTCGCATCCGGCGAACTACCCGCTCTTCGATTCGCTGATCAACGCCCTCGACGTCAAGGCCGACCCGAACACCAACACCGCGGTCATCTATCTGAAGCACGCCACCTCCACCGATGTCGCGAGCCTCCTCAGCAACCTGATCAACAATCAGACCGCCGCGGTGCAGCGCAGCTCGGCCAACTCCGCCCGCCCCGGCCAGGGTGTCGCCGGCGTGAATGGGCAGCTCTTCAACGGCGTCGGACCCGGCGGAGTGAACGGCAACGTCAATTTCCAGGGTTTCCAAGGTCAGACGGTCGGCGGCAACGGCGGCGGCGTCGCGCCGAATGGCGGCGGCGGACCGCAGGCTCCGGTGGTCAATGCGGTCCAGCCGGTCGTCCTCGCCAATCCCGCCGTGCCCGGTGCGAATCTCCTCGGCGAGCTCGGCGCCGGCAATCAGTTCAGCAGCATGATCACGATCCAGGCCGACGTGCGCAGCAACGCCATCGTAGTCGCCGGCACCGCCACGGACATCGCGATGATCAGGTCGCTCGTCGACAAGCTCGACGTCCTCCTCGCCCAGGTGAGCATCGAGGTGATCATCGCCGAGGTCACGCTCGGCGACACCGACAAGAGCGGCATTTCCGCGCTCAATCTCACCGTCGGCACGGACACGCCGCTCGGGCCGGGCGGCGACAACGGCCGCGGCACGCACATCACCAATTTCGGCACCACCGTCTCCGGCTGGACCGTGAGCTCCGGCGTGGTCAACCCGCTGGCCTTCGAGGCCGCCTTCAGCGACGCCGGCAGCCGCAACAACGTGAAGGTCCTCCAGGCCCCGACCATCACCACGTCTCACAACAAGAAGGCCGTGGTCACCGTCGGCTCGAAGGTCCCCTACACCACCACCACCACGACCAACGGCGTCTCCAACCAGAGCGTCAACTTCCAGGACATCAATCTCACCCTGACGGTCACGCCGCTCATCGGCGACGACGGCAGCATCCAGCTCGACATCGACCAGCTCATCCAGGACCAGACCGGCAGCCTGCCGGTCAACGGCAGCGATGTTCCGATCGTCAGCACCCGCCAGGCGACGTCCTTCGTGAACGTGTACGACGGCCAGATGATCGTCCTCGGCGGCCTGCAGCGCCGGTCGCAGACGGCCACCCGCGCCAAGCTCGGCCTCATCTACGAGATTCCGATCATCAGCCACCTGCTCGGCTCCCGCACGACCACAACGTCGCGCACCGAGCTGCTGCTCTTCATCCGTCCGCACGTGATGCGGCCGGAGAACGGGATGGCCGACGCGATGAAGACGATCGATACCCTTTCCAACCGGGACCAGATCAAGACGTACCTCGCGGATCCGTCGAAGTCGCCCAAGGAAAGCATCATCGAGAAGTTCAAATAAGCGCCGCCGCACGCCATGACCGCGCTTGTCACTGACAATCTGCCCGCGTCCCTCGCGGAGCGCCTCACCCCGGAGCAACGCCAGCTCGTCGCCGAGGCCTCCCGCGAAAAACGCCTCGAGGTGCTCACCGCCGCCCTCGGCCTGCCCGAGCCCGAGACGCTCAAGCTGCTCGCCGATGCCGCCGGACTCGACATCGC
>CALFNJ010000156.1 GCA_937902865.1 uncultured Opitutaceae bacterium | reverse complement strand
CGTACCGCCGCAGTCGGGGCAGGGGTTGTACGTGCGATAGCGCGCGAGAAAGACCCGCACGTGCATCTTGTAGGTGTTCTTTTCCAGCCAGCGGAAAAAGCCCTTCACGCCGTACCAGTATTTCGGCCAAGTCTTGCCGTTCTCCTCCCCGTAGCCCGGTTCGCCGTCGATGATGAAGCTGCGCTGCTCGGGCGTGAGCGAGGCGAACGGGACGTTGGTGGGGATCTTCCGCTTCTTCGCGAAAACCATCAGGTCCTGCTTGGACTCGCCGTAGATCTCGCTCTCCCAGCACTTGATCACGCCGTCGTCGACGGAGAGTGACTGGTCGGGGATGGCCAGGCGGTAATCGATCTCGATGACGCGTCCGAACCCGCGGCACTGCGGACAGGCGCCGAGGGGAGAGTTGAAGGAAAAGAGCGCGGGCGTGGCGGCGCGGAAAGTCCGGCCGCTCTTCGGCGAATGCAGCCCGCGGGAATAGTGGCCGAGCTCGCTCAACCGCGAGTCGGCGGCGGCCGCAGCCGTGGAGCCGAAGATGTGCACTTCGCCCTGGCCGAAATGGAGCGCGGCTTCCGTCGCTTCGAGGAAGCGCGATTTCTGGGCGGAGGTGAGGGTGATGCGGTCCTGGACCACGAACAGGTGGGACTCCTTCGCGAGCGGTGCGGAGTCGGCGAGCAGATCGTCGAGCCGGTGCACGGCGAACGGATCGTCGCCCTTCGCCGCGAGCACGCGGACATAGGACTGGCCCTTGAGGTTCTTGAAGATCTCCGGCCACGTGAGGCTGGCGGGTTTCGTGACCTTGAACGTGACGACGACGGCCTTGCCTTCATGGGCGGCGGATGTCTTCCGCCAGATGGACTGCGGATTATCGTCCTCGACCTTCTCACCTGTGGCTGGATCGAAGCACTCGGCGACGTGGCTGAACCAGACTTTGAAGAAGTCGGTCAGCTCCGTCATGGTGCCGACGGTGGAGCGCGACGTCTTGACCGTGTTGGTCTGCTCGATCGCGATCGAAGGCCGGATGTTCTCGATCGAGTCGACCTTGGGCTTGTCGAGCAGATCGAGGAACTGGCGCGTGTAGGCGCTGAACGTCTCGACGTAGCGTCGCTGGCCCTCGGCGTGCAGCGTCTCGAAGACGAGAGAGGACTTGCCGGCGCCGCTCAGGCCGGTGACGACGAGGTATTTCCCGAGCGGCACATCGAGGTCGAAACCCTTGAGATTGTTCTGCCGCACCCCGCGCAGGCGGATGCACTCAGGACGGGCGGGGGAAGAGGGGGCGGCGGGCGGTTTCGACACGGCTCGCACGGATGAACACGGTTTGGCGGAAGGCAAATCTCTTGAAGGAAACTCCCAACCCCAAGGGCCAAAGGCCAAAGATCCGGCGGCAAACTCCAAGTAACAGGCAATAAGTGCCAAGTGCCAGGTGGATCGGCATCGGCCAGGGGATCGAATTTGGAGTCTGCTACCTGGAGTTTATGATTTCCCCGGCCGGCTCGGAAGGAGTGAGCCGGAGTTTTGCCCCCGCGGCGGTGATGGCGTGGGCGACCTCGGGCGCGGGGCTGGTGTCGGTCACGATCGTGAAGCGCTCGTCGAAGCCGGAAGTGAGGCTGAGGGCCTTGCGGCCGAACTTGGAGTTATCGAGGACGAAGATCGTCCGCTCGGCGGCGGCGATCATGCGGCGCTGGGCGGAAACGATGAGGGGGTTGAAATTCCAGATGCCGGTCTCGGTGATGCCGACGCCGCCGAGGATGGCGAGGTCGGCGTGCGTCTGCGCGAACGACTGCTCGCAGAGCGGACCGACGAGCACGCCGAGCCGTCCGTAGATGCTGCCGCCGGTGACGACGATGTCCTGGCCGCCGATCTCGCCGAACAGGCCCGCGATCGGGAGCGAGTTGGTGATGACCTGCAGCCGCTTGGAGGCGAGCAGGCGGGCGACGGCGTAGGTGGTGCTGCCGCCGTCCATGATCACGCTCATGCCGGGATGGACCTGGCCCGCGACGAGCCGGGCGATGGCGAATTTTTCCGCGGTGTGATGCTGGTCGCGGGCGACGAAGTCGTATTCGCGCGTGACGGTATCGGTCTCCACAAGCGAAGCCCCACCGTGATGGCGGCGGACGAGACCCTTTTCCTCCAGCTCGTCGAGCACGCGCCGGACCGTGGAGAGCGAGCTTTCGACCCGCACGGCGAGCGTGCGCAGATCGGCGTAGCGATGCTCGCGCAGGTAGGCTTCGACGAGGGACAGACGCTGGCGGTTCGTCATGGCGCGGACGCAGCCGGATCGGCGGGATGGGCGGAGCTCAGACGCCGGAACAGCTCGAGGTAGGCGGCGACCTGCCGGCTGCGATCGAAATGTTCGCGGGCAAAGGCGCGTGCGCGCGCGGCTCGTTCGGCGCGCCGGGCGGCGGGTTCGGAGATCAGGCGCTGCAGCGTGGCGGTGAAGGCCGCGCGATCGCCAGGAGGGAGGATGAAGCCGGTGTCACCGGGCACGCAGCATTCCTTCATTCCCTGGGCGTCAAAGACCACCGCCGGCAGCCCGTGCGCCTGGGACTCGATGATGAAATTCGAGAGCGACTCGCTCCAGGAGGCGTGGACCGCCAGGTCGGCGGCGGCGTAAAGCGCGGTCGGGTCGCGGTGAAAGCCCACGAATTTCACCCGTTCGGTCAGCTGGCGCTGTGCGACCAGCGTTTCGCAGTCGGACCGGGCCGGTCCGTCTCCTGCCAGCCAGAGCTGGACGCCGACGGAAGCGGACAGCCCCGCGACGATTTCGATCAGTTCGCGCTGATTTTTTTCCGGCCGGAACATGGCGACATCGAGGAGCACCGTGGTGGCCGGCGTGGCGCCCCAGCGCGTACGGAGCGCTTCGTCGCGGACGGCGGCGGATGCGGGCGGAAAGACCAGCGAGTTGTGGATGACGGAGATCCGGTCGGGAGAGAGATCGTGCTGGATGACGAGCGTCTGCCGCGCCGCCTGGCTGTTGGCGACGACGTGATCGACCCGCGCGAGCGAACGGCGGAACAGCCACGGCAGCGATTTGCCGGTGCGCATGGTGGCGACGACGGCTGCGGCCGGCTGGCGCCGGGCGGCCCAGGCCTGAAGCGAGCCGGCGTGGCAATTGGCCATCCGACCCATGCACAGGATCACGTCGGGTGAAAGCTGCGCGACCGTTCCCCGCAAGCCCGGCGCAAACCAATCGAGACCGGTGTCGAAAGGCTGCAGCGCCTTCCGGCTCACTGCGGAGGAAACCTCTGTCGCCAGCCTTCCTCCGGGACGAAAGGTGAGCAGGGTGACCTCATGGCCGGCGGTGGCGAACGCGCCGCAGAGCAGCACGGATTGCCGCTCGGTTCCGCCGCTGCGCAGGTGGTCCTGGACAACGAGGATTTTCATTGCGCGGCTGGGGTGGGAGGCGGAAGTTGCCCCACCGCGACGAGCATGAGGCATCCTTTTATCAACCTGCTGGTGCGCTGGTCGGTGCTGGCCCTCGGGGTGGCGCTGGCGGCGGAAATCATTCCGGGCATCTCCTACAAGGATGGCGCGACGCTGTTCTGGGTGGTGCTCCTGCTGAGCCTGTTCAACGCGATCCTGAAGCCCGTGTTGGTGCTGTTCACGCTGCCTTTCATCGTGCTGACCATGGGTATCGGCATGCTGGTGATCAATGCCTTGTTGTTTCTGTGGGTCGGCCGGCTGGTGAAGGGTTTTGTCGTCACGGATTTCTGGTCGGCCCTGTGGGGAGCGTTGATCGTGAGCATCACGAATCTCGTGCTGAACCGCATGCTGCGAAATGCCTCCACGCCGCGCTCGGCGCCGCCGCCTCCTCCGTCCCGGCCGACGAAGCCGACCGACGTGATCGATATCTGAGAAGCGGCTTGATTTGGAACTCAGGAAATCAGGAAGGGGATCGGAAGCACGGTGGCTTGGTTCGATTCCTGATTTCCTGAGCTCCAGATAACATCCCGGCTTGCGTCGGCCAGATTGCGTTTGACGGGTTTTCCCGGGGTCGCGACTTTGCTCGCATGGCAGAAACCACGGAATACGATCTCATTGTCATCGGCGGCGGCCCGGCGGGCTACGCGGGCGCGATTCGCGCCGGTCAGCTCGGAAAGAAGGTCGCGTGCATCGAGCTCGAGCGCGCAGGCGGCACCTGCCTCAACTGGGGCTGCATTCCGACGAAGGCGCTGCTGAAGAGCGCGGAGCTTTACCAGAAGATCAAGAAGGCCGACGTGTTCGGAATCACGGCCAAGGACGTGTCTTTTGATTTCGCCAAGGTGATGGAGCGCTCCCGCGGCGTCTCGGGCCAGATGGCGAAGGGCGTGGAATTCCTCTTTAAGAAGAACAAGGTCGATTACTTCGTCGGCAAGGGCGCGGTCCCGGCGGCCGGCATGGTCGAAATCACCGAGGGCGAGCACAAGGGGAAGTTCTTCAAGGCGAAGAACATTCTCATCGCCACGGGCTGCAAGATGCGCCGCATCCCCGAGTTGCCGGTGGACGGCACGCGGGTGATGACCTCGCGCGAGGCGCTCGCGAACAAGACCCTGCCGAAGTCGATCGTGATCGTCGGCGCCGGCGCGATCGGCGTGGAATTCGCGTATTTCTACAACGCGTTCGGGACGAAGGTCACGCTGGTGGAGATGCTGCCGCAGATCCTGCCGGTGGAGGACGAGGAAGTCGCCAAGCTCCTGCACCGTTCGTTCGAGAAGCAGGGCATCGCCATCCACACCGGCACGAAGTGCGAGAATTTCCGCGTGGGGAAGAATTCCGTGAAGCTCACGCTGGTGAAGGACGGCAAGAGCGAGGAGCTCGAGGCCGAGACGCTGCTCTCCGCGATTGGCGTGGTGCCGAACCTCGACGGTGTGCTCGGCAAGGGCGCGGCCCTGGAGCTCGACCGCAACTACGTGAAGGTCGGCGATGATTATCAGACGAACATCAAAGGCATCTACGCCGCGGGTGACATCATCGGGCCGCCCTGGCTGGCGCACGTCGCGACGTTCGAGGCGGTCAGCGCGGTCAACGGCATGTTCGGCCACGGGCGCCCGCACCGCGTGAAGAATTTTCCCGGCTGCACCTACTGCCAGCCCCAGGTTGCGAGCACGGGCCTGACCGAGAAGGCGGCGAAGGAGAAGAAGCTCGACTACAAGGTCGGCAAATTCCCGTTCACTGCGTCCGGCAAGGCGGTGGCGTCGGCCGACAGCGAAGGCTTCGTCAAAGTGATCAGCGACGCGAAGACGGGCGAGATCTACGGCGCGCACATCATCGGCGCCGAGGCGACCGAGCTGATCGCGGAGTACGGCCTGGCGGTGGAGCTCGAGGCGACGGTGGAGGAGATCCACCAGACGATCCACGCGCATCCGACGCTGAGCGAGGCCGTGATGGAGGCCGCTGCGGCGACGACCGGCGAGGCGATCCATATCTAACGAATCGATTTCGGGGTAGGGCGCGTTATCCCTAACGCGCCGCCATGACGCGGCTCAGCGAGGGAGGTTCGGGTTGTCTGGCGGCATCGCTGGAGAACACGATCGGTTCTGGGGATCGGCGGAGCCGAACCGGACGGGCGGGCCGCCCGTCCCTACCTTCTGCTTGGGAGCGCAGTCTCACGGAGCTGGTGCGAGCGCTGGGAATCGAACCCAGATCAATGGCTTCGGAGGCCACTACACTATCCATTGTGCTACGCTCGCGGCAGGCCAGACGCGAAGTGAATGCGGTTCGCGACGGAGCTGTCGAGTGGGAAATCCGGAGCGGCGAATCTGGAAATCAGGAACTCAGGAAACGAGCGTCGGCATGACTGAGGGTGGGGCGCGTTATCCCTAACGCGCCGAAACGTTGTCCGCGTTCCACGACCGACGGAGGCGAACCGGCGCGTTAGGGATAACGCGCCCCACCTTGAGGCCCGACCGATCGCATTAGGGCCGGCCCGAGCGCAGCTTGGTGAGGAGCTGCGCGGCTTCCTGGTTGCCGGGCTGAAGGCGCAGGACGGCTTCGAGATGGGTGCGGGCCTCGGCGGAGCGGCCGGGCAGGTTGAGGAGCGCCATCGCGAGATTGAAATGGGCGTCCGCGAGATCCGGGCGGAGGCGGAGGGTTTCGCTGAACTGCGTGACCGCCTCCGGCAGCCGGCCGGCGACGTAAAGCGCGTTGCCGAGATTCAGGCGGGCCTCGACATAACCGGGCTGCAGGCGAACCGCTTCCTGGTAATGGGCGATGACCTCGTTCAACCGACCGGGAAGATTGATCAAGGCGTTGCCCAGATTGTAGTGGGCCTCGGCGTAGTCGGGACGGAGGCGCAGCGCTTCCTGATATTGGGCGAGGGCTTCGTTGAGCCGGCCGGGCGCGGTGGAGAGCGCGTTGGCGAGATTGAAGTGCGCGGTGGCGAGATCGGGCTTCAGGCGGATGGCCTCCTGATATTGCGTGATCGCCTCGTTGAGCCGGCCAGGCATCGCGGAGAAGGCGTTGCCCAGATTGCTGTGCGCTTCCGCGAGACTCGGTTTCAGGCGGATGGCCTCCTGATAGCGCATGACGGCGTCGTTCAACCGGCCGGGCGTATCGAGCCAGACGTTGCCGAGGCTGTAGTGAGCTTCGGCGTAATCAGGCTTCAGGCGGATGGCCTCCTGGTATTCCGCCACGGCCTCATTCTGGTGTCCCGGCATTTTCATCCAGGCATTGCCGAGACCGACATGAGCCTCGGCGAAATCGGGCCGGTAGCGCAGCGCTTCACGGTATTCCGCCACGGCATCGTTCACGTGATCGGGCACCTGGAGCCAGGCGTTGCCGAGATTCCAATGGACCTCCGGGTAGTCGGGCTTGAGGCGCAGAGCCTCGCGATAATGTGCAATCGCGTCGGCCATCCGGCCCGGCAAATCCTGCAGCACGCTGCCGAGATTGTTGTGCGCATCGATGTACTTGGGATCGAGCTTGAGCGCCTTCTCGAATTGCGTGATCGCCTCCGGGACGCGGCCGCTGACGTTCAGGAGGTAGCCGAGGTTGTTGTGCGCGCGTGCGCTCGTCGGCATTTTCTCGGCGGTGTCCTGCCAGAGCCCGATCGCGGTGCGATACGCCTGGTTTCTCACGGCTGTCAGGACTCCCGCGCCGGCCGCCAAGACAAGAATCAGGGGAATCGCCTTCCGGCCGAGCCAGAGGTACGTCGCGGCTCCGGCGCCAGCCAGGACCGCAGCGAGCGGGAGATACATGCGATGCTCCACAATGATCTGCAGCGTGGCAGGCAGCACGCTCGTGGGGGCGAGAATCAGAAAGACCCAGGCGCCGAGGAAGCCGAGCACCGGTTTCTCGCGCAGCGCCCAGATCGTTGCGGCGAGCAATCCGAGGACCGGCACTGCCCAGAGAATCGCCATCCCGAATCCGGGCGGCGGAATCTCGCCGTAGTCGAAGATCAGCGGATAGGGAACGAACGACAGGTAGAAGTAGCGCGTCACCGCCTCGAACTGCGTCAGCGCATGTCCGAACCAGATCGACCCATCGGCAAAGTGAAACGTCCCGCCGCGATTGCCGCCGGTGGTGGCGAGAAACCCCAGCAGCGGCAGCCACGTGGCGGCGAGGGCAAGGTGCAGCGAGCGATGCCGTTGCCAGGCGGCGCGAAAGCCGCCGCTGATGAAGGTCCGATCGTAGAGAAACACGAGTACCGGGGCGAGGGCCGAGATCTCCTTCGTGCCCGCGCCGAACACGCCCGCGGTGACCGCGACCGCCGACCAGCGGCCCGGCCGGGACGCTTCCGGCTCCATCGCGCGGATGGCGGCGTAGAGCGTCAGGAGGAAAAACAGTCCCATCAGCGATTCCGCGCGCTGGATGATGTAGGTCACCGCCTCGGTCTGCAGCGGATGCAGTGTCCAGAGCGTGGCGATGGCCAGCGCCAGCCCCCAGGCTTGCGCGCCGAACCGAGCGGCGAGCACGGGACGCAGGAACGTGCGCCGCAGCACGCCGAACAGCGTGAGACCGGCGAGCACGTGGATCACGAGATTGAGCAGGTGATAGCTCCAGACCTCGAGCCCGCTGACGGCGTAATTCAGGCCGAGACTGAAATTCAACACGGGCCGGCCCGCGACCGACAGGCCGCCCGCGGCTGCGCCGTGAGGCGGCGACCACGCCCGGGCCAGGCTGCGCAGCGTGGGATTTTCGGGAATCGACCCGACGTCATCGAAGACGAAGGCGCCGTGAAAGCTATTGGCGTAGGCCGCGAAGCCGGCGAGGACGATGACCAGGGCGGCGAGCAGCGACGGGCGGAGCGTGGAAGCCGCGGGGGCGGATCCGGAGCCGTCCGGATTCATGGAGTGGGGGAAGGGGCGCTCGGTCACGGGATCAGATCAGTGCGGATCGCCGATGTGATCCTTGAGCTCCGAAACCTTTTCAATGCCGGAAAAACGCGGATCATCACTGCGGACAAAGAGCGTGTATGACCGATCGTAGCCCAGAGGCACGGTCCAGAGCAGGTGGTAATGCCGGGCCACCTCATCGACCAGCCAGGCGTTGATCTCCTCGGGCGTGCGCAGGCGATTCAACGCCGCGGTCGCGGGATTGTCGTCGACCAGCTGGATCGCGAGCGCGTTGCCGTATTGCGGGCAAAGGTCGATGTCGCCCCGCTGGAGCGCGTCGATGCAGATCGCGCTGCTGCCCAGGCCGGACTTGAGCTCGGCGTTCCACGGAGTGGCGCCGTCGACCAGCTGCTCGAGCAGGGCGCCGAGAATGTACTGCTCGGTCGTGCTCATCGCACCGATGACGAGATCGGGGTTGTTGGGCGTGAAGCGCTTCGCCTGGGCGCGGGATTCCTCCCAGGCGACACCGGCCTGCGGGGCCCATTGTTTCAGGAACTCCGTCGCGGCGATCTCCGGCGTGAGTCCGTCCTGGTCGACGCGGAGATTGAGCTTTCGCATGGTTTCCTCGGA